>NZ_JBHJMR010000008.1:0-143033 GCF_042310355.1 Wenzhouxiangella indolica
GTTCCGCCATCACTTCGGCAGCTTCTCATGCTGCCCGGTCAGCTCTCGCCGACCGAAACCGCATTGCTGCGGCACACACAACTATCCTGACAGAGGGGGCCTGTTTTCGAATCAGCCTCTAGGTCCTTCATTTGTCTCGTCTGTCGTTCTGTCGCTGCCTTGAAATAGCATGTCGCTCAACCTGATTCGGCCTCAGGGCGCGTTTGAGGGCCGACCCCCTAGGGTTGCCTGGATCGGCCCTCAAAACGCTGACTTTCCCTCGGACGCTACCTAGCTCAAGGTCTTATTAAGGCGTGTCCTGGACACTGGGTCGGCCCAAAACGTCCCGAATGAGTCGGAACCGATTACCAAACCCACGACCTCAGGATTGAGGCAACCGAACTTTCGACGGTGACGGGCGAATTGAGCCACTCCTGAGAACACTTCCGAACAGGAACTGCATCGGCAAAACCGGTTGGCGCTGAGAGGATGATTGGTCTGAGGCATTCTGACTGTACTCGTTACAAGCCCAATTGGCTCTCTAGGAGGCTCTACTCCAGACAGCCCCAGAGCCCGCGAGCGCCGTATAAAGCATCAGCTTGAGGTGGGGTCAAGGCCTGAGTCACAATGCCCTGTGAGCGCTTCTGACGGACCACGAATAGGCCCGCCGTCCAACCAGCTACAATACGATCTGAGAGCCGGTAGAAATACTAGAGTGCTTGCTGCTATCCAAGACCAACACTGAGACGCCCATATGAAATTCAAAGCAGGAGGTACAGATGCAGAGCTGCTGGATGCTCGTTACGAACCTTATGGCAGCAAAATCATCTTCCATTAAAGGGTTAGAAGCTCCGGGAGGGGATCGACACAGTGATCGAGGTTCCGGGTGCCTTTCAAACGTGTGAATCCCTGAGAACACTTCCGAGCAGGCCCTGCAGCGGCAAATGCGACCGGGAGAGGTTAGATTTGCGGCTTGAGCCCTGAGAGCTCCCGTGGAGCGGACGGGACGTCCCCCCGAGCGGTCTCTAATAGGGCACTCGGCTCGTCTCGGGGTCGAAATTGGGGGACAAGAGCTTGCAGCGGGAAGGCGACCGGCCTAGCATCCCTTGGGCAAGGGTATCCCGTTGGCATGCCGAGGGCGGAGTCCGGCACGTCTGCAGTTCCGGGGTTAGGGAGAGGAAAGCGTGAAGGAAAGTAGCAGACACCAACTAATCTGGCGCTGGTCAAATTGGGGGTTCGCAACAGCCGGTTTTTTCAGCACATTAGTCGGATTCAGCCTGCAGTTCCCGGTCGACGACGAGACCGTGGCTCTGATTCGAATCCCTGTGGCCTTTCTAGAGGCTCACGCTCCCGTCATTTTGCTACTAGCGGCCGCCGTCGCTCTCTTCGCACAACTATTCAGGGGCAGATTTGGGAACCCATGGGCTTGGGAAACCGTTGAGACTCTTCTCGGGGAGCTAAGGGAGCACCTGATCGCCGACAAGTACCTGCGAGAGCCGCTCCACCATCACAGAGTCACGCTATTTCGACACCAGAAGTTTAAACTAGACCCTGGAATCAGACGCTTATGGCGTAAAGGAGAGCCGTGGAGATGGCCCTGGAAGGGCTGGCTTGTGCAGGTGGCTCGTTCAGGCCATACTACTCAGAACACAAAACGGACTTTCTGCGCTCCCGACTATGCGGAATTGGCTGAAGGCGTGGCAGGCCAAACGTGGGTCCGATTGACGACGTTTGAGGTGAGGGACATCGACCCTCCAACACTCGATGATCCCGATTCCATATCAAACTATGCTCAGGAAACCTATGTGAGCGAAGAGTACGTAAAGGCCAAACTTCGAGCAACGGAGACATTCCCACGCTCCATGATTGGATTTCCTATCGAGAAAGGCGGGAAACCTTGGGGGGTCATAGTTGTCGATAGCATCCATGGCGATGGCATCGAAAGCTACGGCGACTTCGACAAGGCCAGCGTTATTGCGCAAACAGCTATCAGTCAACTTACATCCGAGCTGTGAAAAGGTGAATGCTATGGCGCACCAACTCCTAGACTTTAATAGATCTTCGGCCTCTCCATTGTACGACGGAGATCCAGAGACCTCGTTCAAGGAGGCCCCGACGCGCGAAGTTGGGCACGGCCCCCGCAAAGCCTCATTGAGGCCCACTCCAACTGACATCCCAACTCGAGTCGAAATTGGCATCATCCCACCGAAGGCTGACCAAATCGGTTCCTGCGTCGCGATTGCCCGATTCGAGTACCCCTCTGATTCAGAGCCCTCCGACCAATTCGTAACAGACGCCGGAAAGGTATTCGCTGGCGCATATTCCGGTCGGATCATGGGCGTAGAGACCCCCTTGGCCGGAGAGTTTGAAGAGCTCGGCCTAGCCGATGCCGTGAGTTCTTTACGGAAGGCGATTGCTTCCGTTTATCGTTTGATTCCGCAAGGGGAGCGGACTACTGTCCGTAAGGAACTAAACAACCAGCTCGTTCGGCGCATCCTTAGCCGACTACCCGAGGGCCAGTCTTAGCGTTTAACCACAGGCCCTAAGCGAGCGCGATTACCCTTTGCTTTTTGTCTAAACCTTTCGTCGATTTGAGCAATGTGATCGAGGTGACCAAGCAAACTTAGGGCGGCACTCTCAAGGGCATTTTCGCTCGCGGAATCAAGCTCGACAAATTTTTTGAGCACGTTTCTATGAGCCTTCTGCGTACCACGCATCTCGCCCCCAGAAATTCGCACCCCAGTAAGAACTTTCTCGCTACGCTTCGGAATCAGCCGCGATTTTTTCCGATTCACTTCTAAGCCATGCGCTTCAATCAGTCGAACGGCCCACCTCAAATCAGTCGCAGAAGCCTTATCAAAGGTAAGCATCATGTCATCGACATATACTGAGAAACTCCCTCCTCTGGCTTCGGCCCTGGCATTGAGCCTATCGAAAAGTCCTTTATGCGAATAGAAGGCGGCAACCTCGCTGTGAACTCCGCCAGTTGGCAAGTGATCCTCCTGATAGCAGCATAGCCGGGCTAGGATTAAAGCCACGTCCGGCGCACAGTTTAGCCTCTCGAAGAAAAGTGCATAGACATGCGCAAATGATGTTGAGGGATAAAAGGCTGAAACATCAAGCTTGATAGAAGGATTTGGCTCCACATGCCTTTCGGCGTTTGTTACGTACGACCTACCTCGAACCCCTGACTGGCGATAGCTAGGTGGCTCAATTCTGCGCAAGAGAGTTGCAATTCGTACGTGAACCCGACGCAGCATTCCAACGGGCTCTTCAATGCGCCGCCCCGACTCATGAAACCAAACTCGGTAGGACGATTTCTTGGAGGCCAGCCGCTCAAGCTTACCTAGACTGTCGGGCCAACGGAGAACCTCAATAAGCTGACCAACACCTTTGAGCCCGTATAGGGCGCACTGATCAATCGAATATTGCTTCCGCGGCTTTTCAAGCCGAGAGCGTTTTGGCCCTTTCATCTTCTCCGCCATGCCGTGTCATACCTGCCTCGTCCGGGTCTTCTTCCATCACCCAATCCAGAAATTTCAGAAGGCGCTCAGCGTTCTTGGCAGAGTACGACCTACTGCTAGCATCATTATTTTTTTCGACAAACAACAGGAAAGTCGATGGAGGAATCTTGAATACTTGCCCGTACTTCTCAAGTAGTGGCAGAGAGGGCGTCTTCTGACCGGACTCGATTTCCGATAGGAAAGAGGGTGAAATTTCGAGTAATCGCGCTAACTCCACTTGCTTCATGCGGTGGAACTCTCTTGTCACCTTAAGCGCTCTGCTAATCATTAGATAGTTTGTTTCCTAGCTGATAAGATTTCGGAAAAAAGGGGTGTTACGCTCACATCCTGTCCCGCATTAGCCAAGCCATTTACGAACCGAATCTATAAACTTCAGGCTCAAGAGCAGCCATCGGAAAACGATTGGATCTCGCAATCGCCGCTTCAACCAGCGAACAAATTGTGACCGTCGAGCACGCCGTCTTGCACTGGACCTTACTTGATCGTCCATAGTAAGCACCTCCTTGGTTTCAACACTGGGGGAATTCCCAATGTCGCCTCGCTAAACCAAGGAGACTGGGTCGGACGGCGTGCTCCACCCCTCCTTCCTAATTGACGACGCGACCTCGCTCGTCGTCACCTATCTGCATCGACTCCGAGCTCGAATGTGTCGTCGCCCCGAGGCTTAGCCCCGGGGAAGGCAGGAGCTAGGCTCCCACAGGCCGGAATCGGCCCCACTGGTGCGAGGTATTGCCCGAAGGCTGACCATCCAGTGCTTAACCATAAGACTAGCACAAGCGAACAAAGTTCGCAAATAGCGAATAATTTTTTTGTAGCAACATTGAAGAGCGGGCATGGGCAGTGTCCAGACCTAGGGTAGTTCCTTCTGGTATCAGCGCTTCAACAAAGGGGTATCCCATCGTAGCGACCCGGGGGCCGGGGCCCTGTTTGGCCCGCATTCTGGTACACTTAATAGCTAATGCTGGCCATGATACGCAGACTCCTTTCGGATGAAAGCCTATGACATTCAAATGGTTAGCAGACGTAGGCGCCGAGTGGCTGCTCTAGTCCACCCGTAGCCACCATCGTTTTGCACACCGGGCGTGTTCCATACCCGGCGTGGTCCTACGGCAGCACCCGGCATGAACGCCCCCTCGATCTCTTTCTCTGCCATGCGGTCCTTTCAGGCCGCGCGGCGTCTACCGACTGCGGATTCGACGCAGGCGCCGCTCCACGGGCACGGCTTCGAAGCACGCCTTGTCGCGCCGGAGGCTGCGTGCCGGCCGAAGTTCCGAGGCGACGAGACGCGTGCCCTGCAGGCTGCGCTGGCCCCGGCGGTCGACGCGCTCGACTACCGCCTGGTCAATGATCGGATCGCCCCGGCCGACGATGCCGGCATCGCCGAGTGGCTGTTGGCGGAGTCCGGCCTGGCCGGCGACGCCGGAATGGCGCTGCGAAGCGCACCGGATCGCGGCGCCATAATCCAGGCCCGGCAACCGCGACTGGCCTGGCAAGGCTTCCGCTTCGAGGCAGCGCACTGCCTGCCGAATGTGCCGGCCGGGCACAAGTGCGGCCGAATGCACGGGCACGGATTCGAAGTCACCCTTTTCGCCGCGCTCGGATCCCGGGACGATGCGGCAAGCGCCCAGGCATCCATCACCGGCGCCTGGGATCCGCTGCAGGGGCGCTTGCACCTGAGCTGCCTCAACGACCTGCCCGGCCTTGAGAATCCGACCAGCGAAGCGCTGGCGCAATGGATCTGGCAGGGACTGCAGGACAAGCTGCCGGACCTGGCGGGCGTGACCGTGATGGAGACCGGCTCGGCCGGCTGTCACTTCGACGGTGCGCAGTGGCGCATCTGGAAATCGATGTCCTTCGACAGCGCCGTGCGGCTGGCCGCGGCACCGGAAGGCGATCGCCGCCGCATGATCCACGGCCACACCTTCATCACGCGGCTGCACCTGACCGGCGGGCTCGACCAGGTGCTTGGCTGGGTGCACGACTACGGCGACGTCAAGCAGCGCTTCGACCCGGTGTTCCGGGCGCTCGATCACCGCCCGCTCTACGAACAAGCCGGCCTGGCCGACAACGACCCGGCGTCGATCGCGCGCTGGATCCATCACGAGATGGCCGACGCGCTGCCCGGACTGAGCCGCATCGACGTGCTCGAAACACCCGGCTGTGGCGTTTTGCTCTGTCGTCAGCCGGACGATCGCGGGCTGCTGGTGCCATGACTTACACCGTGCGCGAGATCTTCCACACGCTGCAGGGCGAGGGCCTCAACGCCGGCCGCCCGGCGGTGTTCCTGCGCTTTGCCGGCTGCAACCTCTGGTCCGGCCGCGAGCAGCATCGCCACCTGGCCATCTGCCAGTTCTGCGACACCGAGTTCGTCGGCACGGGCGGGCCCGGCGGCGGCAAGTTCGCCGATGCCGCGGCGCTGGCCGCGGCCGTTTCCCGACGCTGGCCGCACGACGCCGACGGCCCCCGACTGGTCGTGTGCACCGGCGGCGAACCGCTGCTGCAACTCGATTCGGCAGCCCTGGACGCGCTACACGCCGCGGGCTTCGAGGTCGCGGTCGAGACCAACGGCACCATCGCTGCACCCATGGGCATCGACTGGCTGTGCGTCAGCCCCAAGGCCGGCGCCGGCTTGGTGCAGAAATCGGGCGACGAACTCAAGCTTGTCTATCCGCAAGACGGCGCCGAGCCGACCGATTTCGAAGACCTGGACTTCCGGCATTTTCTGCTCCAGCCCATGGACGGCCCCGAACGGGCGGAAAACACACAGGCGGCCGTCGCCTATTGCCTCGCGCATCCACGCTGGCGCCTGAGCCTGCAAACCCACAAGGTGCTTGGTATTGCCTGAACGTGCTCGCCAGCTTCGACCGGCAACCGATTCGCGCCGCTGTGCGCGAGGGTGTACCATCATCGCCTCCTTGCGATCCCGGCCCCTGGCCGGTGGAGGCAACACATCGTGAGTTCGATCAACGAACTGGCGGATGCCATGCTGCGCTATCTCGTTTCAGCCGGCATCTCGCCGCGCGAACTGGCGCAGCAGACCCGGATTCCGGCAGACCGCCTGGCTACCGACAACCCCGAACTGTCGCCGTCCCAGATGGCGCAGCTGTGGCAGCTCGTCCAGGACCGGATGAGCGCCCAGCCTGGCTTCAGCGCACGGGTCCGCGCGCTGATCGACCGGCAACTTGAAACCGGCCGGGCTCAGGTGGCGGTGATTGCCGATCAGCTCAACATGAGTCGACAGACCCTCTACAAGCGTCTGAAAGACGAAAACCAGACCTTCGAGGCACTGCTCGAGCAGGCGCGTCGGGAACAGGCCCTGGTTTACCTGCGCGATCGCCGGCACACGCTCACCGAGGTGGCCCACCACCTGGGCTTTTCCGAGCTGAGCGCATTCAGCCGCGCGTTCAAGCGCTGGATGGGCCAGTCACCGGCGCGCTTTCGAGAAGCCCAGGCGAAGTAGCACTCGCCCGGGTGGCCCGTCATTCCAGCGCCGGCCGTTTGAAAATCAGGCTGGCGTTGGTGCCGCCAAAGCCGAAGCTGTTGCTCATCACCACCGGCAGGTCGACGTCGTCGCGGCGTTCGCGCACGATCGGGTAGCCCTCGGCCTTCTCGTCGAGCCGCTCGATGTTGGCCGATGGCGCAATGAAGCGGCCGCGCTGCATCAGCAGGCAATAGATCGCCTCGTGGACACCGGCCGCGCCAAGGGCGTGCCCGGTCAGCGGCTTGGTCGAACTCAGTGGCGGGATGTCGCCGCCGAACACCTCGGCAAGCGATTCCAGCTCGACGATATCGCCGGCCGGCGTGCTGGTCCCATGGGTGTTGACGTAGGAAACCGGCTGATCGAGGCCGGCCATCGCCTGGCGCATGCAGCGACCCGCGCCTTCGCCGCTGGGCTGGACCATGTCGGCCCCGTCGGAAGTCGCGCCGAAACCGCCGAGCTCGGCAATGATTTCGGCGCCGCGCTCGCGCGCGTGATCCAGCGATTCGAGCACCAGCATGCCACCCCCGCCGGAGATGACGAAGCCGTCGCGGTCGGCATCGTAGGTTCGCGATGCGCGCTCGGGCGTGTCGTTGTAGCGCGTCGACAGCGCACCCATGGCGTCGAACAACATGCTCAGACTCCAGTGCACATCCTCGCCACCGCCGGCGAACATGATGTCCTGGCGGCCGCAGGCAATCAGGTCGGCGGCATGGCCGATCGCATGCGCGCTGGTCGCGCAGGCCGAGGTGATGCCGTAGTTGACGCCGCGAATGCCGTAGGCCGTGCTGAGGCAGGCATTGATCGAACTGCTCATCGTTTTGGGCACGCGAAACGGCCCCACCTTGCGAATGCCGCGTTCGCGGTGGGTGTCGATCGCGTCGAGCAACTCCACGCTGGAATTGCCGCCGGCACCGGCGACCAGGCCGGTCCGATCCGAACGCACCTGCTGCTCGTCGAGACCAGAACCTTCGATCGCCTCGCGCATGGCCTGCCAGGCATAGCCTGCGGCCGGGCACATGAAACGCCTCAGGCGGCGATCGATATTCGCCTCCAGATCGAAGTCGATCCCACCGCAGACATGGCTGCGCAGGCCGGCCTCGCGCGCTTCGTCGCTGAACATCAGGCCGGAGCGCCCCTGACGGAGAGACTCATCGACGGCCTCAAGGCCGACACCCAGGCTGGAAACGATACCCATGCCCGTTACCACCACGCGCCTCATGACGTCGAACCTCCGAATGCTTCCATTGACGTGAACAGGCATACCTTGAGATCGCGCGCGGAATAGATTTCTCGATCGTCGACCGAGACTGTGCCGTCGGCGACGGCCATCTCGAGACCGCGCTGTATCACGCGCCGGATGTCGAGCCGATAGCGAACCAGGCCGTTGTCGGGCAGCACCTGGCCGAAGAACTTCACCTGGCCGACTCCGAGCGCGCGGCCGCGACCCTTGCCGCCGTTCCAGGCCAGGTAGAAGCCGACCAGCTGCCACAGCGCGTCCAGGCCCAGACAGCCGGGCATGACAGGGTCTCCCTCGAAATGACAGCGAAAGAACCACAGGTCCGGGTGCAAGTCGAACTCGGCCACCACCTCGCCGCGGCCGTAGGCGCCACCGCTGTCGTCGATGCGCGTGATGCGATCGAACATCAGCATCTCGTCGATGGGCAGCCGCATGTCGCCGTCAAACAGGCGGCCGTGACCGCAAGCAACCAGCGCCGCCTTGTCGTATTGGTCAGGTCGATCCATGAAGGGCGATTCCTGTTCGTAAAGCCACCACCCTAGCGAGCGGACACCGCTCACGCTTGACCCTGGGTGCCGAGTTCTTGACCGTTGGTCAGATTGCCGGTGTTATCACGGTGGCAGCGGGAGTGGTTCGGTCGGCGCAGAGGGCCTGGCAACGACTATTGATGTCGCCGTTGTGCCGAGCTCATATGATAAAGTGCAAATATTGCCGTCACCGTTGCGACTGGGGCCTCAATGACTGTCACCAACTCGGCCTTCGACCTGAACCAGGTCCGGCGCCAGTGTGCGCGCTGTGATCTGCGTGAGCTGTGCCTTCCCGCGGGTCTCGACAGCGCCGACGTCGACCGCGTCGACCAGGTGGTTGCAGACCGGACCAGCCTGAAGTCGGGAGACGTGCTCTACCACGCCGGTTCGCCTTTCCGCGCCCTCTACGTGATCAAGTCGGGGGCGTTCAAGACACAAGCCGTCTCCGAAGGCGGCGAACTCCAGGTGCTCGGCTTTCACCTGCCGGGCGAAATCATGGGCTTCGACGCGCTCGCCACGGAGCGTCACCAGTGCGATGCCGAAGCGCTCGAAGCCTCGAGCGTGTGCCGGCTTCCCTACGCCGAGCTGGAACGAATCTGCGCGGCGGTGCCCGGATTGCAGCGCCAGTTCATGCGCCTGGTCAGCCGCGAAATCGGTGACGACCACGACCACATGGCCATGATGGGCCGCAACCAGGCGATCAGCCGCCTGGCGCTTTTCCTCCACAGCCTGAGCAAGCGCCAGAGTCGCCTGGGACGCAGCCCCGATCAGCTGACCCTGAGCATGTCCCGGGCCGACCTTGCCAATTATCTCGGCCTCGTGCTCGAAACCGTCAGCCGCCTGTTCGGCCGCTTGCAGGACATGGGGCTGATCGAAGTGCGCCGGCGCCAGATAAAGATTCTCGACATGCCCGGCCTCAAGGAACTCGGCGACTGCTGATCCCCCTTTGATAGGGATCAAATTCTTCTATTGCGTGCCTGAGATACTGGCTCCCCTATTGATGCATTCGGGATACAGTTATGCGCTCACCCATCCGATACTGCCTGGCACTCACCCTGACCCTGTCCGGCGCCACTGCAGTCGCCCAGAGCGACCAGTGGCAGCCTTCGCTCGACCTGCGCTACCGCATCGAACGGGTCGATGACGATCGCTTCAACGAAGACGCCACCGCCTCGACGCTGCGTGCCCGGATCGGCGTCGTCAGCCCCGACTGGTCCGGCTGGCAGCTCGGGGCCACGGCCCACGCCAACCGTCACCTCGGGAGCGAAGACTTCAATTCAACCGCCAACGGCCGCAATCGCTTTCCGGTGGTGGCCGACCCCGACGACGAAAACATCTCCGAGGCCTGGATCGGCTACACGAGGCCCGACGCATTCAACGTTCGCGCTGGCCGTCAGCGCCTGACCGAAGACAACGTCCGCTTCCTCGGCAACGTCGGTTTCCGGCAGCTCGAACAGACCTTCGACGCCGTCACGATCCGCCTTCAGCCGCAGGACTGGCAGGTCGACCTGCGCTGGCTCGACCGGGCGCACCGGGTCTTCGGCCCCGACAACCCCAACGACCTGCTGGCCGAAGCCGAGCTGAACACCTGGATGGGCACGCTCGCGCGATCGATCGGAGAAAGCACCCTGGCCGTCTACGCCCACCGCATCGCGTTCGACGATCGAGCGGCCTCGCATCGCAACCTCGGCCTGCGACTGATCGGGCCGCTGCCCGGCACGACGAACTTCAGCTACCGCTTCGAATTCGCCCGCCAGGAAGGCATCCGCGAACTCGACGACGTCAACGGCCAGGACTATATCCATGCCCGGATTGCGCACAAACTCAAGCGCTGGCACTGGTTCGCCGGTCACGAACGCCTGGGCGGCGACGGCGAATACGCTTTCCAGACTCCGCTGGCGACCCTGCACGCCCACAACGGCTGGACCGACCAATTCCTTGCCACCCCGGCCGACGGCCTGGTCGACACCTACGCGGCGGCGGGAACCCAACTGGGCAAGTGGACCGGCCTGGTGAAACTGCACGACTTCCGCAGCGATCGACGCTCACGCCAGTACGGCCGCGAGTACGGCATGATGATCAAGCGTCCGCTCGTTGCGGGTCTTTCGTTCGAGCTCAAGGCGGCACATTTCGAAGGCGACAACAACCGGGCGGACGTGCAAAAGGTCTGGTTCACCCTCAACGGAAATTGGTAGGAGACACTCCGCGGACGTCCAGCACCTGGACCGTTTAGAACATTCGAATTTCCGTCATTCGAGTTTGTTTGTGATTTGGTGCTTGGAATTTCGAATTCGCAAACCCCTATAGCCACCATTCCGATACGGCGTCGTCGGGACTTCCATGGTAGGCCACCTGCGCCTGGAACAACTCGGCCGTAGCCAGCGCATCGGTGAAGGCATGATGGGGTGAGTATTCGGGCAGGTGATAGCGACGCCGGGCGTCGGCCAGGCGAAGCGACACGCGCCTGTTCCGGAACCAGGTCGCGGGGTTGAGGGTCGTGCGCTGGCTGATCTGCTTCTCGATCGCCAGCGTATCGATGAGCGGAAACAACAGCCCCTCGCCGAAACGACGCAGAAAACCCTGGTAGAGAAAGCGCCGCTCGATGGCGTGGTAATGCACCACGACCACCCGCCCGGCGAGCGCGGCGAGCAGCTCGTCGACGATATCCTCCAGGTCCGGCGCATCGTCGATCTCGTCGTGCGTGATCTGGTGGATGGTGATGGAATGTTCGTCGATCTCCCGGCGCGGTCTTATGACCCGGTAATAGCCGGCGGCGGGCCGGACGCGCTCGAGCGTGAAGGGCACCATCCCGATACTGACGATGCCGTGCCGTTTCGGATCCAGCCCGGTCGTCTCCAGGTCCAGCGCGACCAGCGGGAGCTGCGACAGCGGCGTCTCGCCCACCGGAACGCCCTGCTCGTAGTAGCGCCGAATCGCGTCCGTGCGGGTTTCGCGGGCCAGCTCCCCGAAGCGCTGCGGCCAATCGGTCGATGGTTGCGGCTTCTGCCGGAAAGGAAGCATCGCGCTAACCTGTCCGAACGGGCCGATAGCGGAAACGGATGAATTTCTGGGCGTTGGCCAGCACCTTGAAGGCGTCCTTGAGGCTGCGCCGCTCGAAAGCCGACAGCGTTTCCGGGTCGATGTTGTTGTTCGGCACCCCGCCGCGCTCGGCATCCCAGGCCTGGTGGCGGGCACGAACCATGGCGATGAACTCCAGCGAATCGCGCAGGTCGGCGGCCATGCTGGCGGTCAGGTAACCGGCGGCCACGGTATCTTCCAGCCGGCGAAACGAGTTCTGTGCGGTCGAGCCCGCCGCCAGCGCGTGCACCCGGATGACGTCGGTCAACGGTGCCGTACCGCGGCGCTTGAGGTTGATCGAATTCTCGTGGCGCCCGCCCTGCTCGAGCACGAAATCGCGAAAGAAACCCAGCGGCGGCGTGCGATTGTTGGCGTTGATCGCCAGGCAACCGAGAAAGCCGGGCTCGGCGCTGGCTTCCTTCGCGATCAGGGTCTTGAGCGCTTCGGCCATGCTCGTCTTTCCGGCCACGCCGTCGAGATCGAAAAAGATCGCGCTGTGCAGCAGCCGCTCGGCGTTGGGCCGGTGAATCCACTCCATGAACTGCTTTTTCCAGACCGAAAGCGGCTGGCGCCACCGGGTGTTGGTCGCCATGATGTCGCCGGTGCAGTAGACGTAGCCGGCCCGGTGCAGGCCGTCGCTGACGTACTGGGCCAGTTCGCGAAAGTACTCGTCGTGGCGCTTCGGGTCGAAGTCGTCGTCGAGCACCATGGCGTTGTCCTGGTCGGTATACAGGAACTGATCGTCGCGCGCCATCGAGCCCAGGGCCAGGAAACAGTAGGGTACCGGCGGCGGGCCGAGCTTCTCCTCGCCGAGTTCGAGCAGCCGCTGCTTGAAGGCGCGACCGATGGTGGCCATCGACGATCCGATCATGTGCGAGCTGGCGTCTTCGGCCACCATGCGGATGAAGCTGGCCGCCACCGCCGGGCGCAGGGCCTCGAGTTCCTCGTGCGAGTTGCAGTGGAAGATGTTGCGCACCACGAACAGGCTGTTCTGGGTCTCGTGGTGAACGATGTCGGCCAGGTCGAGCACGCCCACCGGTCGCTCCCGGTGGAGCACCGGCAGGTGATGCACGTTCTGGCGCAGCATCAGCAAGAGCGCCTCGAACAGGAACTGATCGTCGCGCACGCAGGCCACGTCCTCGGACATGACTTCACCAACGGGCGTGCTCACCGGCAGCCCCTCCGCGAGGACGCGCCGACGCAGGTCGCTGTCGGTCAGAATGCCGGCAAGGCGCGCCGGCGCGGCTTCCTCATCCTCTGTCGATTCCTGCAGGACCAGCACCGAGGTGACGCGTTCTTCGGTCATCAGGCGCGCGGCCGCCTCGACGCTGGTCGAGACGCTGACGGCCACCGGCGTACGACTGACGAGCTTGCCGGCGGTGAGCGTCAGCAGGGGATTGTCACCCCCCTTCTGCGCGGCGGCCTGGCGCAGGCGGGTGCGATCCTCGACCTCGACGAAGTCGGCAAAGGCCGGGTTGGTATCGAACAGCTCGCGGAAGGTCTCGGCGGGAACGAAGTAGATCAGGGTGTCCTCGAGCGCGCGCGCGGGAAAGCGCGCGTTGCGACCCGACAGCAGCCCGAGCTGGCCGAAGATATCGCCCTCGCCAAGACGGTTGTAGAGTTCGCCGCTGCGCCGGAACAGTTCCACCGAACCGCTGCGGATGTAGTGCAGGTTGTGGATTTCATCGCCCAGGGCCAGGATGTCCGAGCCGGCGCGAAAATAAGCCACCTCGGCCGACCGGGCAACCTGATCGAGCTCTTCGCCGGTCAGGAAGCTGAACGGCTCGCGCTGGCCCAGGTGGTCGCGAATCTCGATCTGTTCGATTTCCATGAAGTCCCCGCTTCGGTCGCTCCGTTTCATGGTACCGCGAGCCGTTGAGCCGGCAACACGAACAGCCGATAATGCCGGCATGAGCGAAAAGCGTGATCAAATGTGGACACTGGCCGGTCGACGCGCGCTGGTGACCGGCGCAAGCCGCGGCATCGGCCTGGCCATCGCCGCGGCCCTGTGCGAGCGCGGTGCCGAGGTCTGGCTGAGTGCGCGCGGCCGCGAGCGCCTCGACGGCGCCGTGTCGGCGCTGACCGAGCGCGGTTATACGGCCCACGCACTCCCCGCCGACGTGACCGATCCCGCGGCGCGTCAAGCCCTGCTCGACGCCCTGGACGGGCCGCTCGACATCCTCGTCAACAACGCCGGCTACAACCGGCGCAAGCCGGCGCTGGCGTATTCCGAAGATGAGCTGCGCGGCATTCTCGACACCAACCTGGTCGCCGCCTTCGAGCTGGCCCGGGCGGCCCATCCGCAACTCAAGGCCGCCGGATCGGCCAGCGTCGTCAATGTCTCATCAGTGGCCGGATCGACGCATCTGCGCACCGGCGCACCGTATGCCATGAGCAAGGCGGCCATGAACCAGATGACGCGCAACCTCGCCGCCGAGTGGGCGGGCGACGGCATCCGGGTCAATGCGGTCGCACCCTGGTATATCGACACGCCACTGGCCCGGCAGGTGCTCGACGATGCCGATTTTCTCGCCGAGGTGCTCGCGCGCACCCCGCTTAAGCGCATCGGGCGACCCGAGGAAGTCGCCGCGACGGTCGCTTTCCTGTGCCTGCCGGCGGCCGGCTACATCACCGGCCAGGTGCTGGCGGTCGACGGCGGCTTCAGCATTTTCGGGTTCTGACCCCTAGGGCGCATCAGGCCCTGGAAATCAATTGCTCCGGCGCCCTTTCGGGGATCGGCGCGGTCTCGCGGAAATCCTTACCCACGAACGGGGAATGCATCGCGCGAAGAAGCGCGCTGTAGTTCACGCCGAACCCCACTTCATCGCCGACCGCCAGGCGGCCCTGCGGGGCACACACGATCAGGTGATCGCCGCTGGCCCCCACGATTTCGACACCGGCAGGGGGCAGGAGACCGGCGGGATCGACGTCCTGGTGGCCGATCGCGAGGATGCTGCGCGGCATGCGCTCGGTGCCTGACACGGGTTCCATGCGAGCGAAGGCGGCCTGCGCGACGGTGCCCCAGGGCCTGGCCGGCTTGCGCTTTGACTCGATCACTTCGGCGACCAGCACGATCGCATCGGTGAAAAGCCCTTCGATCGGGCGCCGCTGCAAGGTCTCGCAGCCGAGCAGGATGGCCTCGCCGATGCGCAGGTTGTTGATCCGGCCGGTATCGGCGCCACCCAGGGCCCAGTCCAGGTTGGCCGAATTGCCGCCGGAGACCAGCCCCAGGCGCAGATCGAACCTGCGCTCGATCGAATCGGCCAGCGCCGAGAGCTCGGCCATGTTGTTCGCATCGGGCGAGATGCCGGCGTGACAGGCCAGGTTGGCGCCGATACCCGCCAGGACAATGTCGGGCATTCCCAGCACCGCATGCACGGTGGCCTCGAGCTCGGCGGGCATGATCCCTTCACGCAGGTCGCCGAGTTCGACCATCAATACGATTTCATGCACTCGTCCCCGCCGGCGGGCCGCGTCGGCAAGCCGCCCGATCACCGCCAGCTCGGTGTTGAAGCTGATATCGGCCGAGTGCACGACCCGCTCGGCCTGGCTGAGCATCGGCGAGCGGATCAGCGTCATGCATGCCTCGACATGCCCGCGGCGCATGGCTTCTATGTTCTCGATGCGCGAGTCGCCCAAGGCACTGACACCGGCGCGCAAAAGCGCATCGGCGATCTCGATCGAGCCGCGAACCGCCTTGGTTACCCCCGTGACCGAAATGCCGCGGGCGGCCAGGCGCTCGACCAGGGCGCGGGCGTTGTGCTCGATCCTGCCGAGATCGATCTCCAGCCGGGGCGCGTTCACCCGGCTTTTGCAAGCAGCTTCCGCTCGAGTCCGGGATAGGCCGCCAGGACCATGTCCAGCAGCCGCTGGGGCGGGCGGGTGAGCGCATCGCTTGCGGGAATACCGAGCTCGGCCTCGTAGGCGGCGATCGCCGCAT
Organism: Wenzhouxiangella indolica; assembly: GCF_042310355.1. NCBI lineage: Bacteria > Pseudomonadati > Pseudomonadota > Gammaproteobacteria > Chromatiales > Wenzhouxiangellaceae > Wenzhouxiangella > Wenzhouxiangella indolica. Next base: position 15,767 of record NZ_JBHJMR010000008.1, read on the forward strand.
CGACCCCGGCATCGCTCATGTGTTCGTGATTGATCGTCACGCCGATGACCCGGGTACGCGAGAACGCCTGGATCAGTTCGATTTCGCTGGCCGGCGACGGCATGGGCATGCGCTCGAAATCGCAGCGCCAGGCGCGCCCGGGCGCATGCTGCAGGATGACCGCGTCCGGGCAGCTGCCGCGCAGGATGAACGAGGTGGTCGAAAACGCCGGGTGGCTCAACGCGCCCTGGCCTTCGATGACGATCACATCGGGCCGCTCGGTCTCGTAGGCCTCGACGATGACCGCCTCGAGTTCTCCGGCACAGAATTGCGAGGGTACCGAATCCATCGCCACGCCGAAGCGCGCGCCCTGGATCAGGCCAGTCTGCCCCGTACCCACCAGCACCGCCTTCAGACCGGCCTCGTTGAGCGTCCGGGCGAGCACCGTGGCCGTGGTGCGCTTGCCGATCGCGCAGTCGGTGCCCAGTACCGCGATGCGCGCGCAATCCACGTCGTGGATCCGGCCGCTGAAAAGCCGCAGCTCGTTCTTGGCGCGCGGCTTGCGCACGTCGATCAGCGCCACCCCGGCGGCCTTGCTCGCAGCCCGGAACTCCGGATCGTCGGTGAAGAACTCGTGCAGCCCGTTGACGATGTTCATCCCCAGGCCGATGGCCTCGAGCACCAGGGCGCGCTCGTCGAGCGACAGCATGCCGGTGGCCGGGGCCATGCCGTAGATGAAATAGCCGGGGACGGTGTCGGCCCGGGCCAGCGCCTCCGACAGGTCACGGACAACCGGAATGCCGTTCGCCCGACCGTCGAGCAGCATGCCGCAATCGGAACCGGCCCGCTCGCTGTCGATGACCGACAGGATGCGGTACTTCTCCGAATGCCGGACCAGGCCATTGGCGGTCTTGCCGTCGATGGCGCCGAAATTGCCTTCGCAATAAACAATCGCCGCCTCCGACGCCCCGGGCGCCGCGCCGTGGGAAGCGCTTGCGCGCGGCAGCGCTGCAACCCCGGCGACGGAAAAGTGATCGGCAATGGGGGCGGCCGCGGTTGTTACCGGCGGGCCCGCGAGGGCATACGGGCGAAGGCGGAACGGCCCGGAAATGGGTGTGTACATCGTGACTCCATGAGCGAAAACCAGGGGCCCAGAGGGAGCGGTATGTTGATCGCCGGACTGACGCTGCCGACCGACTCAAGATCGTCCCCACTAAGCGGTGGGGTTGCCGGCCGATCGACACGGGGTCGACGGCGAGCAATAGGGCACAGTACCACGTATACCGGTCCGGCCCGCCTGCGCGCTTCCGCCTCGTCATAATCGTAATGCAGCGGGCCTGTAGAATAATCGCCACTCCCTGAAGGCGGATCATTCATGACCCTGCTGCTGTTTTATCTCTTCCTGGCTGTCGGCGTCTCGTTCCTGTGCTCCATTCTCGAGGCCGCGCTTTTGAGCATCACGCCCGCGCATGTCGCCGTGCTCAACGAGCGCGGCTCGCGCACCGGCAAGCGGCTGCGGCGGCTCAAGCGCAACATCGACCAGCCGCTGGCGGCGATCCTCAGCCTAAACACCATCGCGCATACCTTCGGCGCTGCCGGCGTCGGCGCGCAGGCGCAGGTCGTGTTCGGACAGGCCTGGGTGAGCGTGACCTCGGCGGTGGTCACCCTGCTGATCCTGGTCTTCTCCGAGATCATTCCCAAGACCCTGGGCGCCAGCCATGCCAAGACCCTGGCCGGTTTTACCGCCAGCACCTGCATCGTCCTGATCTACATGACCTGGCCGCTGGTGCAGCTTTCCAAGCTGATCACGCGCTGGCTGGCCGCCGACAAGGATGCCCCGACGGTCAGCCGCGAGGAGTTCCGCGTTCTCGCCCAGACCGGCACGCGCGAGGGCGTGTTCGAGGAAGAGGAGTCGAACATCTTCGCCAACCTGATCCGCTTCAGCGCGATCCGCGTCGAGGACATCATGACCCCGCGCGTGGCCGTGGAGATGATGCGTAGCGACCGGAAAGTCAGCGACGTCATGGACTCATCGCGGGCGTTGCCCTTCTCGCGTTTCCCCGTCTACGGCGACTCGGACGAAGACATCCGCGGCTACGTGCTCAAGACCGACATCATGCTGGCCCAGGCCCGCGGAGAAGGCGACACGCCCCTGGAAGCGCTCAAGCGCGAAGTCCTTTTCATGCCCGAGTTCGTCTCCCTCCAGGCGCTGTTCAGTCAGATGCTTTCCCGCCAGGAACACTTTGCCGTGGTGGTCGACGAATACGGTGGGCTGGCCGGCGTGGTCACCATGGAGGACGTGCTCGAAACCCTGCTGGGCATGGAGATCGTCGACGAGAGCGATACGGTCGAGGACCTGCGCCACGCCGCGCGCGAGAAATGGAAGGCCCGGGCCCGCAAGCTGGGCATGGAATGGCCCCACGCCGATGGCGATGCCGATGCCGAACGCGAAGCACAAGGGGAATCGAAGCTAGCCCGAAGCGAGGAGGAACGCCATGATTAAACTCGACCACAGGATCATCACCCTGCCAACACTCGTGCTGATGCTCGCCGCCTGCGCCACGACACCCGAATCCGATCGCTGGCCGGACATCAGCGGATCGCTCAAGCCCGAAGCCAACAGGATGATCGCCGGCCAGCCCACGCCGGCCGAGCTGGTCGCCGCCGAGCAGGCCGGCGTGCAGCACGTGGTCAACGCGCGCGATATCGGCGAATTCGACGCCTGGGACGAAGACGAGCTCGTCGAATCGCTGGCCATGACGTACCACCGGGTGCCGATCGGCAGCACCGAGGACCTCGACCGCGAAGCCGTCAAAGCCTTCGACCGCATCCTGGCCGAAATCGGCGACGACCCGGCGCTGCTGCACTGCGCGTCGGGCAATCGCATCGGCGCACTTTACGCCTTGCGCGCGGCGTGGATCGAGGGCGAAAGCCCGGAGACCGCGATCGAGACCGGCAAGGCGCACGGTCTGACCAGCCTGGAGGCCGCGGTTCGCGAAAAGCTCGACATCTGACGGCATCAATGCCCCGGGGTCAACGGGCGCGCCGAAGCGCTCAGGCCTCCGGACCACCCCGGGCGAGAATGGCGTCGATGGCCGCCAGCACGCGCGGCGCCTCGTCGAGCGCGTTGGGCCAGTGCGGGGAAAAACGCAGCCAGCCGTCGGGGCTGGCGCAAGCCACCCCCTGCCCGGCCAGGGCCTGGACCCAGGCCGGTGATTGCGAAGGATCATCGGGACGTACGCTCAGAATGCCGGAACGCCCGCCCGCTTGAGCCATCCGCGCGCTCTCGAATCCGCGCTCGACCAGGCCCGGCTCGAGCGCATCGTGCCAGGCCTGGACGTGTTCGAGAATCGCTGCCACGCCGATCTGCTCGATCAGGCCCAGGCTGGCCTCCAGGCCCGCCGCGCCGATGGTGTTGGGCGTGCCGGCTTCAGCCATCAGGGCACCGCGGCGAAACGGGCGGTCGTAGCGCAACTCTCCGGGGGCGCGGGTCAGGAAGGCAAAGGCGTCCTCGTGGCTGAGCCAGCCGGCCATGTTCGGCTCGAGCGCGTCGGCGCACTCGGGCGCCACGTAGAGAAATCCGACGCCCTCGGGCGCCATCAGCCACTTGTGGCTGCCACAGACCAGGTAGTCGATGCCCATTACCTTCACGTCCAGCGGAACGATACCGACGGCCTGGATGGCGTCGACGAACAGCTCGGTGCCGTGGGCCCGGCACAATTCGCCCATCTCGGCCAGGGGCATGCGCTGGCCGGTCGTGAACTGCACCGCGCTGACAGCCACCAGGCGAACGCCTTGCTGGAGTTCGGCTTCCAGGCGCGCCAGTGCCGGTTCGCGATCCGTGCGGAAGTCATCGGCCGTCATCCAGACCAGTTCCAGGCCGTGGCGACGCGCGGCCTGCTGCCAGGGCGTGACGTTGGTCGGGAACTCGCCGTCGAACAGCAATACGCGGTCGCCACGACGCCACGGCAGGCCCAGGGCAATGTCGAGCACCCCCGCGGAGGTGTTGGGCACCAGGGCGACGCTGTCGTCGGCCGCGCCGATCAGGCCGGCCAGCCGACGCCTCAGGCGCTCGCGACGCTCGACCTCCTCGACGTACCAGGCCATGCCCTTGCGGGCGTAGCCCGACAAGGTCGCCGTAACCGCTTCGATCACCGCGCGGGAGGGCGGCGACAGGGAGGCATGGTTGGCGTAGACCACCGTTTCGAGATCATCGAACAGCGCGCGGCTGCCCAGCTGTGCGCCTTGCTCCATGGCTGGCCCTCATTCGAGTAGTGACAAGCGCAACAGCATGGCATATCCGACGGCACGATCTTGTCCGGGATCAACATGCCGACCGCGATTGCCGGCTAGCATTAAAATGCAGCGTTTCATAAAAGGGGAAAACGGTGGATCGTCGGAACCTGTTCAACAGCAACAGCAGCGACCTGGACATCCAGCAGGGCGATGCGGGGCTGTTGATCATGCGGGCAACCACCTGTGCGGCCGGCGCGCTGGCGCTCCTGGTCGTTCCGGTGTACCAGCTGGTGGATATCTTCGCCGGGCGAACGCCGACCGAACTGGTGTGGATGCACGCGGCCTGGCGCGCGCCGGTCATCCTTCTGGCGCTGGTCAGCCTGTCGAGCTGCCTGTTCGATCTCGGGGCCCGGACCATCCAGCTGATGCTGCGGCTTCTGGCGGCCAGCGTCATGCTCATGATGTTCGGCCTGTTCGCGACCGACACGCTGCACGCCGGCGGCAATCCGGAACAGATGGCCCGCGGCATCATCATGGCGACCTTCGCCGTTTCCCTGCTGTCGCTCAAGGGCGGCCGGGAGGTACTGGCCTATTTCAGCCTGCCCTTCGTGTTCTGCCTGGGATGGCTGGCCCTGCGCGGGGCCGACCTGCCCGAGACCATCTACCGCCTGGCCGATCCACTGATGATGCTGGCCATCGCCATGATCGCCTCGGAGCTTTTCTACCGGATCCGGGCACAACAGTTCGCCCTGCAACGCGCGCTGCACCGGCTTGCCGGCATCGACGTGCTCACCGGGCTGCACAACCGGCGCGACCTGGAGTCGCGCATCGGCGAAGAGATGTCGCGCAGCCGCCGCCACGGCCAGCCGATGTCGATCGTCATCGGCGATCTCGACCACTTCAAGCGGGTCAATGACGACTACGGTCACGCCGTGGGCGACGACGTGCTGCGGGCGGTGGGAGAGCGCATTCGTCACAACCTCCGCACGGAAGACCTGGCCGTGCGCTGGGGCGGCGAGGAATTTCTGCTGCTTCTGCCGAGCACCGACGACCAACAGGCCGTCCAGGTCGCCGAAAAGATCCGGCGGGCCATCGCCGAACGCCCCGTCAGCTGTGGCGACCAGCGCGTTTCGGTGACGGTCAGTTTCGGTGTGGCGCAGCTGCGCGACGACGACGAGATCATCCATCTCGTCCGCCGCGCCGACGACGCCATGTACCGCGCCAAGTCTCAGGGCCGCAATCGCGTCTGCGCCTGAACCCCGGCCCGGCGGGCGCGGTTTGCCGTGCCGGCGCAAGTCAGACTAAAGTGCAGAGAGGGGAGTTGGTACAAAGGCGATTGGAGTATTGGAATGAAAAGCTTTATCCGCAATCTGGCGTTCGCGGCGCTCGTTCTCGCATCCATGCAAACGGCAACCGCCGCCCTGCCCGGCGGCATCAGCGGGCACTGGTACAACCCCGACCAGTCCGGCCACGGCCTGACCATACTCCTGGTCCGGCCGGATTTCGCCCAGGCGGTCTGGCACGTCTACGACCCCGAAGGCAATCCGCTCACGCTCGTCGTCGAGGGCGAGGTATCCGGGCACGGCTTCCAGGGCAACGCCTACGCACCGCATGGCATGCGCTTTGGCGAATTCGACCCGGCCGACAACCAGGTGCCGGTCTGGGGCGAGGTGGCGGTGGCATTCAGCAGCTGTGATCGGGCCGAGTTGAGCTGGGATGCCAACGACGCCGAGTACGGCGAAGGCGCCATGCAGCTGCACAGGCTGGCCGGCATCGTCGGAGCCGACTGCACCCTGCCGCCGGTCGAAACGGCCGAGTTCGGACGCTACAGCGGCGAGATCGTCTCCAGCGACCCCTATGGGCCGGAGGGCTTCACGGGCTTCCTCGATCTGGAGGGACGGCTCTGGGGCGTGGAGGACAAGGGCATTCCCCTCTTCGGTGGCCAGCCCATGGCGACCCGCGCTCATCACACGGTGGTCACCCAGCCGCTAGCGGGTGACGGACAGATCACCGGAACCGCGAGCCTGGCGCGATGGACCCGCGTCGCGGCCGATCCCGAAAGCTGGGACCTGCTCGGGGAGTGGTTCGACGATGAAACCGGCGCCGAAATGACCTGGCAATCGCAATCGGAGGATCGCACGCGCACGCTGACCATCTGGCCGACCGAGGACGAGCGCTCGCTGCTCACGCCCGTCGATGCCGAAAGCCTGGCCGGCAGCTGGGAGATCCCGATGCGCGACCCGTACTTTCCGACCCGGGCCCGGATGATCATCGATGGCGATGGACACGCCTGCGTCGATATGCACCCGATTTACGAACCGCAGGGGGAGTGTCATTTCGAAGGCTGGATCGACGACATCGACGACGGCGGCGTCGGCCTGCTCGACTTCGTGATCAACCGACCCGAGGATGAGGACTACCCCATCGACTCCTACGCCGGCCGCGGCCGGGTCACGACGGGTCCCGGCGGACGCGAACTGGTTCTGATCGGCAACGACGGCTTCATGCTCAAGGCCCATCCCGAGCAATGAATCACGCCGTCCCTCGCCCGGTCGCGCATCAGCGGGCAGGATCGTAGGGCGCCAGATCGATTTCCGGCGCGCGCCCCTCGATGCTGTCCGCCAGGGCACAAGCACTTCCACAGGCCATGGCCCAGCCCATCGGGCCGTGTCCGACGTTGAGATACAAGCCCTCGATTCGCGTGACCCCCAGTAGCGGGCGACCATCGGGCGTGACCGGCCGCAACCCGGCCCATAACCGGCCCGCGGCCGGTGTGAGCTGTCCGGCAAGCGCCGGCAGCAGCTCGCGCGCACTGTTCAACAGGACATCCATGCGCGCCGGCGGGATGGCGCGACGATGGCCGGCGAAGTCGGCCAGGCCGGCGATTCTCAGCCCGCGCTCGCCGAGGCGAAGCGTCACGAAGCGATGGGCGGTATCGAGCAGGGGCAGCTTGGGCAAGGCGTCGGGATCGGGCAACTCGAAGCTGGCCGAGTAGCCGCGCACCGGCTCGATCGGAACGCGGATGCCGAGCGGGCGAAGCAGTTCCGGCGCCCCGGGCCCGGCAGCGACTACGCAGGCATCGGCGTCGATCGTTTCACGATCCGTCTCGATTGCCGTCAATCGCCCGTTGTCACAAACCAGCCGACAAACCGACTCGCCCAGCCGGATCCTTGCACCCTGACGCTCAGCCTCATCGGCCGCACACCGGGCGAAGCCGGCGGCATCGCCCGATTCATGGGTCGGATAGAACAGGCCGCCGGCCAGGCGATCGGCCACCGGGGCCAGCGCCGGTTCGCGTTCGATCACGGTCGCGGCGTCGAGCGGTTCGACCTCGCCCAGGCCCGCGATCAGCTGCCGCCTCAGGGCCAGGGCGCGCTCGAGCGCGTCGCGGGAGAAGTACAGCTGCATGGAGCCGGCCGTGGTCTGGGCGTAGTCGAAGCCGTACCGACCTCGCCAGTCGCGCAACCGCTCGAGCGAATGCAGGCCCAGGCGGATGTTGGCGCTCGCGTTGACCATGAAGCGCGCACGGCGCGAGTTGGCGAGGAAGCGGAGGCCCCAGCCGCCCAGTTTGGGGAGCATCTGCGGCGGCAGCCGCCACGGCGCGTCCTGCCGGCCGACATACTCGAACAGGCTGCCGAACAGTCCGGGGCCGTTCCAGGGCTCGGAATGCAGCGGCGTGACGCCGCCGCCGTTGGCGTGACTGGTGTCGTCGGCCACCCGCTCGCGCTTGTCGATCAGGGTCACATCCAGGCCGCGCTCGACCAGCGCCAGGGCGGTGGCGGCGCCGACAACGCCGGCGCCGATGACGATCACCCGCACGGGGTTTCCCCGTGACCGCCTTCGGCCAGGATCTTGCCTGGATTGAGCAGCCCATCGGGGTCGAACGCACGCTTGAGCCGGCGCATGAGCTCGAGCCGGACGGGGTCGCCGCGGCGGGCGAGCTCACCCGCGCGCAGCTGGCCGATGCCGTGCTCGGCCGCGATCGAGCCGCGATGGCGCATGACCGCGTCGAAGACGATGCGATTGCACTCGCCCTCCAGGGCACGGAACGCTTCGGGCGCCATGCCTTCGGGCTGGCTGAGATTGAAGTGCAAATTGCCGTCGCCGACGTGCCCGAACACGCAGGGCCGGATGCCCGGCACGCGCTCGGCCAGCGCGGCACAGGTCTCCTCGACGAACTCGGGAATGGCCGCCACCGGCACCGAGATATCGTGCTTGAGGCTGACCCCGCCGACCTTCTGCGCCGGAGAGACGGCCTCGCGCAGCCGCCACAGGGCCTTCGACTGCGAATCGTTGCCGGCGACCACGGCGTCGGCGGCCACGCCCTCGTCCCGGGCACGCTCGAGCGCCTCGACGCAGGCCGCCTGCAGCCAGTCGCCGGCCACCGCCGTGTCGGCCTGGAGCAGCAGGTACCAGGGATGCTCGCGCACCAGCGGATCGTGGGCGTCGGGAAGGTAGTCGAGTGCGTAGTCCATGGCCAGGCGCGGCATCAACTCGAGCGCCGAAACCGTCTCGCCGAGATGGCGCCGTAGCAGTCGCAGCAGCGTCAGCGTGGCCGGCAGGTCGGCCGCCCCGATCATGGCCGTCATGCTCTGCCTGGGCAGCGAGACCAGCTGGAGCGAAGCGGCGGTGACGATGCCCAGCGTGCCCTCGCTGCCGATGAACAGCTGGTTGAGATCGTAGCCGCTGTTGTCCTTTCTTAAGCCCTTGAGCCCGTCGAGAACGCGGCCGTCGGCCAGCACGACCTCCAGGCCCAGCACCTGCTGTCGCATGTTGCCGTAGCGGATCGTCAGGTGGCCGCCGGCATTGGTAGCGATGTTGCCGCCGATGGTCGCCGTCCCCTCCGAGGCCAGGCTCATCGGCAACAGCAGGCCGGCGCCCCCGGCGGCGTTCTGCGCGGTGGCCAGGGGGCATCCCGCCTCGACGGTCATGCAGGCGCCTTCGGCATCGACCCGGCGAATCGCGCGCATGCGCTCGAGGCTGACGATCACTTCACGCCCGGCGCTGCCGATGCTCTGTCCGCCGACCAGGCCGGTGTTGCCGCCCTGCGGCACGATCGGAACGGCGTACTCTCGGCACAGCGATAATACGGCGGCGACTTCGAGGGTGGTGGCCGGGCGGACGACCGCGAGCGGACGTTCGCGGTAGCGCCCTCTCGGTTCGCGGGAATAGGCGTCGACGTCTTCGCCCATCAGGCATCCGGAAGCGCCCAGCAAGGCCTTCAGGCGTTCGAACAATTGGCTCGGACGGGACCCGGTCATGGGCCCATTATCTCAGATGCCCCTGCCCGTGCCCGGCCTCAGCGCGGACAGCGCGGGATCAATCGCAGAAAACGCGGGTCGTGTAGCGTCGCGCGCGCTCGGCGATCTCCTGGCCGCCGATCTCGCTCGAAGCCCTCGAACCGGTGTTGTACGGAATATCGTTGCGGTCGAGAAAATCACGAATGACGCCCGGCTGAATGGCGAAGTTGACGTTCTGGGCCACGACCCCGGTCGCCCTGAGCGTCGCGGCGTCGTTGAGCCGGGAGACGACGATGCCGAGCAGGGCGCCGCGGCCGTCGAGAACCGGCCCGCCGGAACTGCCGGGCTGGACCGGCGCCGTGAGCTGGAACCGCCGCGGGTCGCCGCCCGCCCCGGTGTCGGCGCTGACCGAGCCGGTCGTGACATTGAGCGAGCCCAGCAAGTCGCCCAACGGATAGCCGGCGGCCACGACCGACTCGCCGAGCCGAGCCGCGCGCGAGGCGCTGACCGATACGAAACCGGCGAAGCGACCGCCGGTGCGCAGCACGGCGAGATCCGCATCCCCGTCAGTGGCCAGGATCGTGCCCTCGTCGCCGTCGGCACCCACCCGAACCCCGCCGCAGCCGTCGACCACGTGATGGTTCGTCAGGACCAGGCCGGCGGCGATCGCCACACCGCTTCCGGAGCCGCCCCGGCCACCCGGCCCCGCACCATCGGGATCGACACGGCAGGCCTGGAAAGATCGATTGAGGCAGGCGTCGCGCGTCAGGGCGGCGATGGCGGTCGACGACAGGTCGCTGTCGACCCGCGCGGCGATATGGTTTGAGACCTCGACGACATTCGGATAGCTGTGCGGCGGAAAGATCTCGTAAATCTCCAGGCTGCTCATGCCGCGCCGCATGTGGCCGACGAGCTGCAGCGCGAATCGGTAGACTTCCCCACAGCAGGCCGCATCGACCTGGCCGGAACTGCCGTGTTCGATCACGCTCGTATCAGCCGCATCGCGATCGGGCGGCGGCGTCTGGGTGAAATGCACCTGGCCGGACTCATCGACCCAGCGATAGATCTTTTGCGCCTGGGCATCGACGGCGCCCAGCGCCAGGATCAGCAGCAGAATGGAACGAAGCGCGAGCGTATTCATCAAAAGCAACGATATGGATTCCCCGCCTGCAATATAGCCCGAATCGATCGGCCCGCGCAGGGTTGCCACCAGGAGAGCCAGCATGACCCGACTTCTCGCCCTTGTGTTCTGTGGCCTGGCCACCGCCTGCACCTTCGACATCCGGCCCGAAGGAGACGCTCGATCCGAGGACGAGGCGCCGGCGGGCCCGACCGTCAGCGTCGACGCCGAACTCTTCTACCCGGAACGGATTGCCCTGCCCGGCGACAGCAGGGTGCTGGTGTCGGTCGATGCGGTGGATGCGAACGGCCGCAGGTCGCTGACCCGTTTCTCCACGCGGCTCGACGGCCGCCAGGTGCCGATTCCGCTGCGCTTCACGTTCGAATCCCGGGCCGGGAGTCGCGTCATTCACGAGCTCAACGCCGCCGTCGTCGCCGGCGATGAGCTGCTGCGGCTGACCCGGCCGGTGATCGTCGAGCCGCGCGACGGCGCGGCGCGACTCGGTCGCATCCGGCTGCAGCCGCCGCTGGAAGCGGGCTTCGGCCAGGCCTGGGAATGCGCCTCGGAGCGGGTGTTCCTGGGCACCATCGGCAGCGACGCGTTCATGGCGGTGGACGAGGCCCTGCACACGCTCGAAGCCGTTCCGGCGGCGTCCGGCGCGCGCTATCGCTCGAAGCAGGACTCCTCGCTCGCGCTGCACGAGAAAAGCGGCGAGCTCCTGCTGCTGCGCGGGGAAGACGACGTCGTCGGCTGCCGCCGGGTCGAAGCGCTCGAGCCGCCGCTGTCCGGCGGCGGCAACGAGCCCGGCTGGCATGTCGAGATCGACGAGGCATCGATCGAGCTCGTCAGCGACTACGGCCAGACCGTCACGCAGGCGACGCTGATCGGCGCCGATTCGAGCGGCGCGGCCACGCATTTTCGCGGCGCGGGCGAGAACGGCCCCGTCCTGGCGAGTTTCAGCCCCCGGATCTGCCGGGATTCGGCGACCGGCATGCCGCATCCGCACGAAGTGGAAGTGCAGTTCGAAGACGGCACGCTGCGCGGCTGCGGCGGCGATCCGCTGGACCTGCTGGTCGGGCATGACTGGCGGGTCACGCAACTCGGTGACGAGGCCGCGCCCGAAAGCGGCCGCGACGGCGAGGAAATCGAGATCAGCATGCGGTTCGACGACGAAGGCCGTGTCGGCGGCCGCGCTGCCTGCAACAGCTACTCGGCCGAATTCGAGCTCGGCGGCGAGGGCTTGTCGATCGGCCGCGCCGCCGCCACCAAGATGGCCTGCCCCGAGCCGCGCATGGCGCTGGAGGCGCGCTTCTTCGAGCTGCTCTCGAAGGTGCGGCGCTTCGATATCGGCAACGATGGCGAGCTGATACTGATCACGCCGGCTGGCCGCATCACGGCCGTGCCCGGGCGTTCATAGGAGGTCCCGCTCGCGTCGCCGGGCCGGGCCGGGCCGGGCGCGGCATGCTAATCTCGCGGCCTGCACGTCCACAAGGGGGAGCCGCCGCGATGGCTCACTGTTTCGCTGCATGAAGATGCAGGCCGCATGCTTGCTGCTCGCCTGCTGCCTCACCCAGACCGGCCTGGCCGGCCCGAAGCCCGAGCGCTTCGCCGGGGACGAGTTCCAGATCAACACCTGGGAACTCAACGACCAGCGGATTCCCGGCGTGGCCACCGACACCGGCGGCAACAGCCTGGTGGTGTGGCAATCGCAGCAGCAGCCTGAAAACGGCTGGGATGTCTTCGCCCGGCGCCTTGATGCCAGCGGCGCGGCAACCGAACCGGAACTGCGAATCAATGCCTTTGCCGCCGGCCGGCAGGAGGGCCAGCACGTGGCCGCCCTGCCGCAGGGCGATTTCGTGGTGTCCTGGCACGGACAGAGCCGCAGCGGCGAGTCGCAGGGCATCTACGCGCGCCGGGTCGACGGCCAGGGAACGCCGCTGGGCTCCGACCGTCCCGTCGGCGGCCTGTCCGAGGAGCTGCAGCTCCTCCCGCGCGTCGCCGCGGCGGCGGACGACGGCTACCTCGTGGCCTGGGAAGGCCGCGGCCTGTTCGGCGACACCTTCAGCATCCCCGGCCAGTTCATGTCCGCGGACGGAACGCCCAGCGGCCCGTTGCTTCGGATCAGCCAGCAGGACGACACCCAGCAGCGCCGGGTCGACCTGGCCCGGGGCCCCGACGGCGACTACATGTTCGTGTGGCAAAGCAGCGAACAGGACGGCGACAGCTGGGGCGTGTTCGGGCGCTGCATGTCCGACGACGGCAGCGCCGGCGAAGAATTCCAGATCAACCAGTCGACCGAGGGTGCGCAAAGCCAGCCCCGCGTCGCCGCAATGGGCCAGCGGGGCTTCGCGGTGACCTGGCACGACAATCGCGGCCGCAGCACCTTCGAATACCGGCGCGTCATGCTGCGCCACTTCGATCGTGAATGTCAGCCGCTGGGCGACGAGCGCCAGGTCAACCAGTTCGACCAGGGCATCCAGGATCTGCCCGACATCGCGGCGGCGGACGACGGCAGTCACGTGTTGGTCTGGCACAGCCTGCCCGAGGACTTCGAGGACCAGGGCATCTATGCCCGGCGAATCGACGCCAACGGCGACTTCTACGGCGACGAAATCCGCGTCAACCAGGAACGCGAGGCCTTCCAGGATTTCCCGGCCGTCGATACGCTGCCCGGGGGCGGGTTCTTCGCGGTCTGGGAGTCGATCGGCCAGGACGAATCGGGATTCGGGATCTTCGGTCGCCGCTTCGCGGGGCCGACGGCGGCGACCCTGTCGCCCGAGAACGGAGACCGCCAGATCACGTCGGTGGAGTCGGATTTTGCCGAACCCCTGGCCGTGCGCCTTCACGACCAGTGGGGCGTCGGCGTGCCGGGGCGGACGGTCCGGTTCACCAGCCGGGCAACGGGCCCGGGGGCCGTGTTCGGCAACGGCGAGACGACACAGACGGTGTCGACCGACACCGAAGGCCGGGCCGTGGTGTCGGCCCGCGCCAACAGCGCGGCCGGGAGCCACGGGGTGGGCGTGGAGCTCGTCGACGGCGAAGTGACGACCAGCTTCAAGCTGGAAAATGCCGGCCAGGCGGCACCCGCGGCCCGGGCCGTTCCGGTCGGCGGCTGGCCCGCCTGGCTGCTGCTGGTCCTGGGCCTGGTCGCGACCGCAGGGTTATCGGCCTTGCCGACCAATCGACTCGAGCCGTTCTAGCCAGCGTTGCCGGTGGCGATCGTTCTTGCCCGCCACCCCGCCCACGAAGCAGCGGCGCACCGGCCGGATGCCGCAAAAGTGCAGGATGTTGCGCTTGAAGTTGCGGTAGCCGTGGGCGCTGAAGAACCAGCGATAGACCGGGCCGGGCATGCCCATGGTGATGATCACCCGTGCCGACTTGCCCTTGAGCAGCCGCTCGCCAATGCCCTCGCGCGCTTCGGCGGCGAAAGCGAAACCGGGCCGCAGCACCTGTTCCAGAAAGGCTTTTACCCGGGCCGGCAGCGTGCCCAGCCAGAGCGGGAAGACGAACACCAGGTGATCGGCGGCCCGGATCTTTTCCTGTACCGGCCGCAGGGACTCGGGCACCTCGCCCTCGGTCCACTCCTTTTCGCTGGCCAGCATGGGGTAGTCGAGTTCGGCCAGGCGCACTTCCTCGACCTGGTGCCCGGCTGCTTCTGCGCCCTTGCGATAGGCGGCGGCGAGCGCGTGGCCGAAGTGACCGCCGGCCGGGTCCGGATGACCCTGGATGATCAGGATACGCCGGCTCATCGACCGACCCCGCGCAGCATCGCCAGCGGACCGGGCAGTCCCCCTCGACCGGTCAGCTGCCTTGCCACGGCCTGGCGGAAGGGCGTCACCCGATTGGCCACGCGCAGCACCGAACGACGCAGTAAACGGGCCGGCAGGCGGTCGTCGGTATACAGCCCGACCACGGTGGCGGTGGCGAGGTACAGCGGCAGGCTGGCCAGGCGGTGGCGCCGCTCAAAGGCCGACAGCGCCGAACGATCGGCGACGCCGGCGCCGCGCCCCAGGGCCCGCCGAAGTTCGCCGGAGAGGATGTCGATGCCGGTCACGCCCAGGTTGAAGCCGTGGGCGGTGACCGGGTGCATGCCGACGGCGGCGTCGCCCACGGCGGCCAGGCGTTGGGTAACCAGGCGATCGGGCCACACGCCCACCAGGGGATAGAGATGGCGCTGACCGTCGAGCTGCATCGCGCCGAGGCGGTGGCGGTACATTCCGGTGACCTCACGATCGAATTCGGCCTCGTCCAGTTCGGACAAGCGCCGGGCCTGCTCATGCGGCAGGGTAATCACCGCCGAAGCGCGACGACCGTTGAGCGGCAGCAGCGCCAGGGTGCGGTCGTAGCCGAACCATTCCCAGGCAACGTGCTCGTGATCAGCCTCGAGCGTCACGGGGGCCAGCAGCATACTGCGGCCGAAATCGCGCATGCGCGCGCCGATGCCGGCGGCCCGCCTGAGGCCCGAGAAACGCGAGTCGGCGGCGATGACGAGGGCCGCCTCGATTTCGCGACCGTCGGACAGCAGCAGATTCCGACCGGTGGGCGTGATCTGCGTGCCCTCGACCCGAACGCCGGCCTCGACCTCGACGCCGTCCTGCCCGGCCACCGCTTCCCAGGCGGCCTTTCGGATGCGGTGATTCGAAACCAGGGTTCCGAGACACTCGCTGTCGCCATCGGCATGGCTGATGCGCATCGGGCGCGCGGACTCTCCGTCGTAGACGACGGCGTCGCGCAGGTCGCTGAGTTCGGCCTCATCCAGGCGCTGCCAGATGCCGAGCCGTTCGAGAACGGCCTGCGAAGCGTGGGTCAGGGCGATTTCGCGCCCGTCCTCGGCCGGCTCGACCAGGGATTCTTTCGGGCTGCCCTCGAACAATCGTATGGACAGACCCATGCCATCGAGCGCACGGGCAAGGCACAGACCGGCGGGTCCGGCACCGACGATGGCCACATCGATTCTCATGTCGCGCTGACTCCGGTGGGTGGGAACGAGAAAGTTAGCACGCCGGCGAGGGCGCGAAATTGACATTGATCAGGGCCGTGATGACGAAGCATTGCCACCATCGGGGCCTTGAAGCGGGTACCATATTGCGCTTGTAACGGATCCACCGCGGAGACAAGCTCATGGTCGCCAAACGCAAGGAAGGCGAACTCAAGCCGGCCTGCCAGCAGGACGAGTACGAAGTACGTTGGGAGGACCTGCCCCTGTCGTGCCCGACCCCGGCGATGAAGGTCTGGAATGCCCACCCGCGCGTCTACGTGCCGGTCCACCGCTCCGGGCGCGAGATGTGCGAATACTGCGGCTCGGTCTTCGTGCTGCACGACCCCGATCCCGACCAGCCCATGCCGATGTTCGACAACTCCGAGATCGAGGACGCCTTCCGCCGCGCCCAGCAACGCGTGCGCGACGAGCGCGGTCAGTCGGACTAAGAGATCACACGCCAACGACCACCGGCTAAAGCCGGTGGCTTGCTGTTACTGCTCAAAGCCGGATCGATCGGCCAAATGGTCGACTGGTTGAAGCACCAATTTACAAGCACCAATTTACAAACAATTCTCAATGAACGAAATTCCAAAGACCCAAGCCGCGAGAACAGCCAGATCACGCGACTTGCCGCAATCTCGGGCCGGCTCGACTCTTACCGACCTTGCAATTGGGTGCCTGCACCTGCTCATGCACACAAAACTGACACTTCGGCTCCATGCTCGTTTCGGTCATTAAAAATTCGATCCTTCGGGATTTGTTTGGCAATTGGTGATTGGGATTTGGAATTTTTCGAGCTCGATCCATCGCCTAGAAGCGAGGGGTTTTAGGAGCCCCTATCGGGGACTCTAAAGCATCTCTTCCAGAAGTTCGCGGAGCACGACCGCCTGGTTGTGCGTCGTGTCCCTGGCGCCGAACAGCAGGGTGACCGGCCCTGAAGCCGCCAGTTCGAACAGTTCCTCCAGCTTTTCACGCTTGTCGTCTTCCCCAAGCTCCTTGCGGTATTTCTGCTTGAAGGCAGCCCACAGCTTGGGGGCGTGGCCGAACCACTTTCTGAGCTCGGTCGAGGGCGCCAGCCCCTTGAACCAGTAGTCGAGCTCCGCCTCGTCCTTCGAAACGCCACGTGGCCAGACGCGGTCGACCAGAACGCGCGTGCCCTCGCCGTCCTCGGGTTCATCGTAGATTCGGCGCAGACGGATGTTCGAACCGGACATTTGTTCCTCCAGCTTGGGCCTTCGGGTCACTATGCCAGCATACGGATGTTCAAGCCTTGTTCCCGCAGTCGCTCCAGGAGCTGGCACTGATGATCCGAGTCGCGGGTTTCCAGTTCCAGGGTGATCTCGGTCAGCCTGACCGGCACGTGCGTTTCACCGCGGCGATGGCGGACCTCGCGGACGTTCATGCCCAGCTCGGCCACCAGCGTGATCAGGCCGGCCAGGCTGCCGGGCCGATCCGGCAGGGTCACGGCGATACTCATCAGCCGGCCGCTGGCGCTCAGCCCGTAGTCGATCGAGCGCCCGACCAGGGACATGTCGATATTGCCGCCGGAGATCACGCAGGCCACGCGCTCGTCTGCGGCGAGCGCAATCCGGCCCTCGAGCAGGGCGGCCAGGCCGACCACGCCCCCACCCTCGCCGATGGTTCGGGTTGTCTCCAGCAGGGTGACGATGGCACGGGCGATGGCATTGTCGTCGACGGTCACGATCTCGTCGACGTACTTGCCGATCACCTGGCGGGTGAGCTTGCCCGGCGCCTTGACGCTGATGCCGTCGGCAATGGTGCGTGATCCCGGCTCGATCGCGTCGAACTCGCCGTCGTCGAGATAGTGACGCCAGGGTGCGACCGCGTCGGCCTGCACCCCGATGAGACGAATGTCCGGGCGCTGCAGCTTGAGCGCCAGGGCGATGCCCGACAGCAAGCCGCCACCGCCGAGGCATACGACCGCCATAGTCATCTCGGGCATGGCTTCGAGCATCTCCAGGCCGCAGCTCGCCTGCCCGGCAATGATGTCCCAGTCGTCGTAGGGCGAGATAAAGACCAGCTTCTGCGCGTCGGCCAGTTCCTTTGCGCGCTCAGTGGCCTCTTCGAGCGTGGTGCCGACCTGCTCGATGCGCGCGCCCAGGGCGCGGCAGGCGGCCACCTTGGTCATCGGCGCGGTTTCGGGCATGACCACGGTGGCCGGGATGTCGCGGCTGCGCGCCGCCCGCGCGACGGCCTGGGCGTGATTGCCGGCCGAGGCCGCCACAACGCCGGCCGGCCGCTCGCCTTCGGCGACCAGCCGGGCCAGCTTGTGGCTGGCGCCGCGGAACTTGAACGAGCCGGTCAGCTGCAGGTTCTCGTGCTTGAGTCGCAGCTCGGCGCCCACGCGCGAGGACAGGGCTTCGCTGTGCGCCAGCGGTGTCGCGGCGACCTGGTCGCGAATGCGCTCGTGCGCGGCGATCAGGTCTTCAAGGTCGAGTTCGACGGCCATGGGTGGATCCTGCAAAAGGAACGAAGCCTATTCTGACATCGGCCCGGACACGCTGGTGCGAGATCGCAACCCCGGCTCAGTCGGCCGCGAAGGCGAACAGCAGGTCAGCGTAGAACTTCTCGACTTGCGCGAGGCCGGCGGCTTCGACGCCCTCGGCCGGATGGATCAGCATGAACTCGTTGGGCGCATGGGCGCCGGTACCGTACCCGAGCCCGCCGAATACGAAGGGCAGGTCGAGATGGTCGGTGAACTGGTAGAACGGCGCACTGCCGGCCAGCCAGGGTGAGACGGTCGGCGTGTGACCGTAATGGTTGAAGACCGACAGGGCCGTACGCACGAGTCCCGAATCGACGGAGGTGGCGGCTGCCGGGTAACCGCGGCTTTCGATCTGGACCATTTCGAGGTCTTCGTAGCCATGGGCGTCGAGGTGGTCGCGAATCATCCGCCAGATATCCTCGGGATCACGCCCCGGCGGCAGGCGCGAATCGATCTTGGCCGTGGCCACATGCGGCAGGATGGTCTTGCCGCCATTGCCGGTGTAGCCCGACCACATGCCGTTGATGTTGAGCGTCGGCTCGAACAGCCCGCGCACGGCCAGATCGCGCCCCTCGAGATCGTCCACCCAGCGGCTGACTCCCATGGCCTCGCCGTGGTCGCCCCAGGATTCGCTGGCGACCAGGCCGTTGATCAGGCGCTGTTCGGCCGGCGTCGGGCCGCGCAGGCCGTCGTACCAGCCGTCGATGAGTACCGTGTTGCCGTCGGCGCTGGTCATCGACGCGATCGCGTTGACCAGGCGCAGCGCCGGCGAATCGACCGTGGCCTTGTACGAGCCGTGGATCTCGTGATCGCGCGGGCCGCCGTGATCGCCGCCGCGCGCCTGCAGCTCGAAGTAGACGATGCCCTTCACGCCCAGGTTGAGTGCGACCGAACCGTCCCGGCCCTGCAGGTTCATCGGGAAATAGGCGCCGTCGGCTTCGCGCAGGCGATCGAGGTAGGGTGCGAGCACCTGGCCGAAGTGGGACGAGCCCAGTTCTTCCTCGCCTTCGGCCACGACGAAGAGGTTGACCGGCAGCTCGCCCTCGGTCGCGATGATCGCCTCGAGGGCGTTGAGAAAGGCCCGCTGGGGACCCTTCTGGTTGGTCGCGCCACGCGCCATCAACACCGTGCCGAGGTCGGTCTCGACCAGCTCCCCGGCAAAGGGATCGTCGATCTGCCAGTTGTCTTCCACCGGCTGCACGTCGTACATCATGTAGACCACCAGGGTCTTGTCGGCGCCGGCGTCGTAGTGGCCGAAGACGCCGGGGTGTCCGTCGGTTTCGACGATGTCGACCTCGCCAAAGCCGATATCGCGCAGGTCACCGGCGACCATTTCCGCCATCTCGTCGATGCCGTCGTCCTGGGCGCTGATCGATCGCTGCCGGACCCATCGCCGGAGCTCGTTGACGTGGCGATCGATATCGGCATCGATGCGCGCGTGGACGGCCTCGTGCGAGCCGCGATAGGGCGCGATATCGCCGGCATCGAATGCCTCGCTGGTTTCGAAGGCGTGCACCGGGCGGACGTCGTGCTCGTTCTGTGCTTGTGCGCAAATCGGCGCTAGGGCCAGCGCGATGGCAGCGATCAGGAATGGATTACGGAAAACCAAGTGCGGCTCCTGGGTAGTGAATATCAAGCGACGGTCGGAGACCGTCGCACAGGAACCCAGTTTACCCCGCCGAGGCTCGTCTCAACCGGCCCAGCCCGGATGCTCGAAGTGCTCGCCGTAGGCCTGGAGCACGCGGTGGAGTCGATGCAGCCCCTCGTGCAGATCGTCGGATTCGCGCAGCGATTTTTCCGCGCCCAGGGCGGCGGCCAGCAGCTTGTGCAGTTCGGCGTCCGCGTCGGCCGGCAGTTGGCAGTTGGCGAACATGAAGTTGACGGCTTCCTCGACGGCGTCGGCCAGCTCGGCGGCCTGTTCAGCGTCGAACCGGTCGTTGCGATAGGCGTCATGGGCGGGCCGGAAGGCTTTCCGCAGATCGCTCATGCCCTGTCGAAGCGAGGCGTCGCTGGCCCATTTGCCATCGTCGGGGCGCTGCAGGTCCAGTTCGCCGCTGCCGTGCATGGCCCCGTGCTCATGCTCATGGTCCTCGGACTGGGCAGCGACGGGGGCGGCCAGCAGCGCCAGCAGACCGAGCGCTGCGATACGAAAAAGTGCGATCCTCATTGCGGTACTCCTTAACAGCTCGTTGTTCTCGGCATACGAGCCCGGGAAAACCGGGCTGAGCCAATCGATCAGTTGATCTTCGTCGTGCCGGTTGTCGTTCATGGGTAGCGGCAAGGATTGATTTCGGGCAAAAAGAGGTATACCAGATCCTGCTTTATTCACTATACGCCAATATCGA
This sequence comes from Wenzhouxiangella indolica, assembly GCF_042310355.1. NCBI lineage: Bacteria > Pseudomonadati > Pseudomonadota > Gammaproteobacteria > Chromatiales > Wenzhouxiangellaceae > Wenzhouxiangella > Wenzhouxiangella indolica. Next base: position 36,174 of record NZ_JBHJMR010000008.1, read on the forward strand.
CCCGCCGGGCGGGCCGGACAAGGCGCGCGAGCGCAGGACTGGCCGTCGCCAATTCAAGCGAGTGGAACACGGGCGACGGCTGCGCTCGCAAGGCTTCATTCGCTTCGCGAAAGTCGCTATGCGGCTCCGCCTGCCCTGCCCAAGGCGCTTGTGCCGCGGCTGAGTGTCAACTAATTAGCCGCATGGCCCGCTAGGCGCCCGGTATGAGCGGCGGAGGGGCGCGCGTGACTGACGCGATAGTCGGCGGCGATGACCGCCCCCAGCACCAGCACCGCCACGCCCTGGTGCAGCGTGCCCAGCACCACCGGCACGTAGAGCATCAGCGTGGCGATACCCAGCGCCACCTGCGCACCGACAAAGGCGAGCAGGATATGGAAAGCGCGGCGGGCGCCAACGTCCAGCGCGTGGCGACGCTGCCGCCACCAGGCGGCGACGGCCACCGCCAGCGTGGACAGCGCCAGCACACGGTGCATGAACTGCACCGTGGCGGTGTTCTCGAAGAAATTGCGCCACAGCGGCTCCAGCCCGAGGATGCCTTCCGGGATCCAACGCCCGGCCATGAGCGGGAAGTCGTTGTAGACGAAGCCTGCACGCAGACCCGCCACGAATGCGCCGACAAAGACCGTGAGCGAGGTCAGCACCAGCAGAGAGAGGGTCCAGCGCCGCATGGGATGCGGCCGATGCTCGGACGGCATCAACAACCCAAGGCCCATACGGAACATGAAGGCGAAGATGATCAGCGCCAGGCTCAGGTGCGCGGCCAGTCGATAGGGGCTCACGCGCGGAATGTCGACCAGCCCGCTTTGCACCATGTACCAGCCCATCCAGCCCTGGAGCGCACCCAGCCCCAACAGGCCCAGCAGCGGCCAGCGCAACCGCTGCGGAATCCAGCCCCGCCACCAGAACCACGCCAGCGGCAGGGCGAAGACCAGGCCCAGGGAACGAGCCAGCAAGCGGTGCCCGAACTCGAACCAGTAGATCACCTTGAACGCGTCGAGCGACATGCCGCGATTGACCTGCTGGTACTCCGGGCTGGCACGGTAGGCATCGAACTCGCGCATCCAGCGCTCTTCGGTGGTCGGCGGGATCACGCCGGTGACTGGCTCCCACTCGACCATGGAAAGCCCGGAGCCGGTCAGCCGCGTGGCACCGCCCAGCATCACGAGCAAGAAGAGCACAAGGCAGCAGACCATCAGCCAGATGCCGATGCGCCGTTGATGATGTTGTTCGATCAAGTTCATTGCAAAAGCGCCTTCCTGCCTGTGGTCGGGTGCGCAAACTCGTGCAAGCTTGCAGGCTCGCGATTATAAGTCGGGGCATGTCCACGCCGCGCAGGTTTCGCGCCTCGAGCCATCGCCTTCCCGGCGCCGGGCCTTATCTTGTATATTAAATGAATGTATTGGCGACCCCGACGACCGCGATTGCCGGGCCTCGACTGGGCGTACAATATATAAGCATTCACTAAACCATCTAGATGAGGAGAATCGAAATGCGCATTCCGATGATCGTCCTGGTACTGTCCGCCGGCATCTTGCTGGCCGATTCTGCGCTCGCGGCCGACGCGACTGCCGGCGAAACCCAGTTCAAGCAGCTTTGCGCCACCTGCCACGGACCTTCGGGACAAGGCGACGGACCCGCTTCGGCCAGCCTTAACCCCAAGCCGCGCGACCTGAGCAGCAGCGAGTGGCAGGAATCGGTTGATGACGCGCATATTCGCACCGTCATCACCGAGGGCGGCCCGGCCGTCGGCCTGTCGCCGATGATGACCGCTTTCGGTCACCTGGGCGATGGAGACATCGACAACCTGGTCGCCTACATCCGCAGCCTCGACGACTGAGAGCCCCGAACGGGCACTCAGGCTTCCGTCAGCCGACCCGAACGGTAGTCCGCCACGGCGCGCTCGATTTCCTCGCGCGTATTCATCACGAAGGGTCCGTACTGGGCCACGGGCTCGCCGATGGGGCGTGCGGCCAGCAGCAGCAACCGCGCGCCTTGGCCGCCCGCGGCAATCCGAACGCGCTCGCCGTCGCCCAGGATACCGGCGGCACGATGGGGCAAGGTCTTCCCGGCAATTTCCGCACCGCCTTCGTACAGGTAGACAAAGGCGCTGTGTCCCGACGTGACCGGTAGCTCGATCTCGGCGGCGGGCTCGAGGTGGACGTCGAGATACAGCGGGTCGGTTGCCATGCGACCGGCCTCGCCGTTGACCGGACCGGCAATGCTGCGCCCGTCCAGCGCCAGGCGACCGGCGATGACGCGAACCGCGCCGGCGGACAGCTCGACCGTCGGAATGGCCTCGGACGGAATATCGCGGTAGTCGGCCGGCTTCATCTTCTCGGCCGCGGGCAGGTTGATCCACAGCTGGAAGCCGCGCATGCCGCCTGACGACTGCTGCGGCATCTCGGAATGGATCACACCGCGCCCGGCGGTCATCCACTGCACACCGCCGGGGCCGAGGTCGCCGGTGTTGCCCAGGTGGTCGCTGTGCTGCATGCGGCCTTCGAGCATATAGGTCACGGTTTCGAAACCGCGATGCGGGTGCGGCGGAAAGCCGGAGAGATAGTCATCCGGATTGTCGGAATAGAACTCGTCGAGCATCAGGAAGGGATCGAGCCGCACCGCGTCGCTGGCCTGCTGGCCGAGGCTGCGCCGGAGCTTGACGCCGGCACCGTCGGAAGTCGGCAGCGATTCGATGATGCGTTCGAGCGTACGTGTCGTGGTCATGATGCGTTCTCCTCTGCGGCCTTCAGGCCGCCAGTCGTTCGATGGCTTCGACCGCTTGCGCGCGGGACTGTTCGGCCTGCTCGGGCCCCATTGCCAGGCCCTCGGCATAAGTGAAGCGAATGTCGCGGATACCCAGCATGCTGAAGAACATGCGCACCAGCGGCGTCTGGGTGTCCATTTCCGTGCCCTGGTACTGGCCGCCGCGGGCGGCGAAAACGTACAGCGGCTTGTCGTCGATCAGGCCCTCGGGGCCGTTCTCGGTGTAGCGGAAGGTCACCCCGGCGCGCGCGACGTGGTCCATCCAGGCCTTGAACGTCGAGGGCACCGAAAAGTTGTACATCGGCAGGCCCAGGGCAAGCTCGTCGGCGGACCTGAGCTCGGCAATCAGCGAGTCCGACACCGCCACGGCCGCGTGCTGTTGCGGCGTTCGCTCGGCCGGGTCGGCCTGGAATCCCTTGAAGGCCTCGGCGTCCAGGTGCGGCACGGTCTCGAGTGCGAGGTCGCGGCAGAGAACCCGGCCGTTCGGGTTGTTTTCGCGCCAGCGCGCGGCGAATGCATCGGCCAGCTGGCTCGATTGGCCCTGGCCGTTGAACAGGCTCGATTTGATGACGAGTAGGGTCTTCATGGTGCTGACTCCGGTGTGAGTTTCGGGTTCCGGGTTCCGGGTTCCGGTTTACGGTTTACGGTTTACGGACTACACGATACGTTTGCCTGGGGCGGATAAAAAGCGCAGAATTACGGCTGATTCATTCGAACTGTTCGAACATGGCGCACGCGAGGATTTCACTGGAGCAGTGGCGCGCGCTGGTGGCGGTGGTGGAGGCCGGCAGCTACGCGGCGGCGGCCGAGGCGGTCAGCAAGTCGGCCTCGACGCTCAACTACGCCGTCGACCGCATCGAGACACTGCTGGGGCTGGAGGTGTTTCGAATCGAGGGACGCCGGGCCGTCCTCACGGCATCCGGACGGACGCTTTACCGGCGTGCGAAGGCCCTGCTGGACGAGTCCGGGCAGCTCGAGCGGTTGGCGGGCCGGCTTGCGGCCGGCGAGGAGGCCGAGCTGCGGCTGGCCGCCGAGATCATCTTCCCGACCTGGCTGCTGCTCGAATGCCTGGACGCGCTCTCGGGCGACTTCCCGGAAATGCGCATCCAGCTGCATGAATCGGTGCTCGGCGGCACGACCGAGCTGCTCACCCGCGGGGCGGTGGACCTGGCCATCGCCTCCTCGATCCCGCCGGGCTTCGTCGGCGACCCCTTGATGCGGGTGCGCTTCATCGCCGCGGCCGCACCGCATCACCATCTGCACCAGCTGGGCCGCAGCCTGACGCTCGACGACCTGCGCGCCCACCGCCACCTGGTGGTCCGGGACAGCGGCAGCCAACCGGCGGCCGGCGAGGCCTACCGGGTGAGCGAACGGCGCTGGACGGTGACCAGCAAGGCCACCTCCATTCGAGCGGCCTGCATGGGCCTGGGTTTTGCCTGGTACGCCGAGGACATCATCCGGCGCGAACTCGACAGCGGGCAGCTTGTGCCGCTGCCGCTGGAGACGGGCCGGGAACGATTCGCGACCCTCTACCTCGTATTCGCCGACGCCGACGGTGCCGGGCCCGGAACCCGCCGCCTGGCCGAGCTGCTCGGCCAGGCGGTGGTTGATTGCAAACCCGCCTGAACGGTATCAGTCGGCCGCGAAGCGATCGGAGAAGATCCGATCGGCCATCCCGGCCGGATCCAGGATCACCACCAGGCCGTCGTGATCGGAGCTGCGCAGCACGTTGGAATCATCCTCCGCGGCCGCTTCAGCGACATCGACGTTGCCGCGCGCGTAGCCGAAGGCGGCCAGGTGCGACTGCGCCGCATCGCTGAGCAGCGCGTGGTCCAGGGCCTGCGAAACACCCCGGAAAATGAAGGAGTAACGCTCACCGACGGGCAGGCTCTCGATCGGCTTGTGCAGGACCGGGTCGACCTGGTTGGCCGGGTCGAATCCGGGCACGCCGTCGTTCTCGATGTTGACGAGGTTCTCGTCGATCACCGAGGTGCCCGACAGAAGACCGACGACGTCGACGTAGCCGTCGCTGAACTGGAAGGCATTCATGTCGCCGATGACCACGACCGGCAGCGAGGGATCACCGGTCTGCAGGGCCTGGATGCGCGCGGCGACCGACTGCGACTGTTCGTGCCGCTTCAGGCGCGTGCGGGTCTCGTCCTCGATGCCGCCGAGCGAACGCATGTGGTTGTTGATCACCACGAAGGGCCAGTCGGCGCCGTCGGCGATGAAGCGCGCCTCGAGCTGCAGCGACGGGCGGTCGTGCAGCGGCGTGTTGTCCGAGCTCAGGCAGGCGTCAAGATCGATGGGCTCGACATTGTCGACGGCCACGCGGGCCGGATTGACCAGGTAGCCGTTGTTGATGTTGCCGCGGTCGTTGCCGAAGACCAGGTAGGACTCGTAGCCGACCGGGCTGGCAGCCAGCGAATCGATGCGCGCGGCCAGGTCGTCGAGCACGTCGGCGCTTTCAACTTCCTGGAAGGCGATCACGTCGGGCAGGCCCAGGCCGTCGATGATCGTGCCGGCGACCTTGTCGAGCTTGGCGTCGTACTCGGCCTGCGAGGGCGTCTCGCGGTCTTCGGCGATGTAGCCGGCGTCGCAGGTGGGAATGGGACGCGGGCCGTCCTGCACGGTGTCGAACAGGTTCAGCGCGTTCAAGGAGGCGATGCTGACCTGATCGGCCGCGGCAACCGGCGCGGGCACCGGCAGGCTCGGCTCCTCGAGGATCTGGTAGCTCGTCGGCCAGATCTCGTAGTCGCTGAACTCGTAGCCGAGCACACCGGTCGCCTCCAGGCGCGTACCACCCGTGACCTCGGCGTTGGCCAGCCCGAGGCGGTCGAAGTCGATTTCAAACGCTTCCGGGTTGCCGTCCCAGACGGCGCACTGCGGGCATGTGCCGCCCAGGCCGGGGTACTCGACGCCCGGCTCGCGCAGCGAGCGCTCGCCCGAGGCGGTGATGACCGCCTCGGCCACCGGGTCGGTGCCGAAGCTCTGGTTGGGCGCGGTGACGAAGGCGTCGGCCACGCGAACGCGCATGCCCTCGAAGCATTCGAAGTTGTTGACGCCACAGCTGGGCGATTCCGGATCCGGCGAAGGCAGCTGCGCGTCGAAGTCGACGACTTCCGGCAAGGCCTCGCCCGAGGCGAGGACATCGATACCCGTCGGATTGGTGATCTGCGTGCTGTCGAAGAACTCGGCGACGTTGCCGCCGAGCGTCAGGCGGTCACCGACGGCCACGGTCGGCGCGGCGGCGGTGTAGACGAAGATGCCGCGCGAGGCCAGCGGCAGGTCGCTGGAATCGCGATCGTCGGGCATCTGCAGGAAAAAGCCGTTGTCGGCCAGGGCGGTGACGATGTTGTCGTCGAGGGCAACGAAATCGCCGTCGCCGTTGCCGCTGGCGGGCGCGAAGGGCGAGCGCAGGCCCTCGCCCTGGACCTGGTGAATCGAAAGCGGCGCGATCACGCCGGTGACGTGCTGGTCACTGGCCGTTACGGATTCGGCGTTGAGCGTGCCTGCCGCCTCGATCTGGTTGGTCAGGTCGCCGCTGGCGCCGGCCGCCACCTCGACCGTGAGCGAGAAGTCGATGCTGCCCTCGGCCGCGAGCGTACCGAAATCCCATTCGTAGACGCCCGCCGAGGGATTGGTCGGGGTCACGCCGCTGGTGTCGGAAACGTAGCTCACATCGGCTGGCAGCGTGTCGGTCACGACCAGGCCGGTGATGTCGTTCTCGACCGAGGTATTACCCACCGAGATGTCGTAGACCAGGGTCTCTTCGGGCTCGACGTTTGCCGGGCCGGTCTTGCTCAGCGTCAGGCCGCCGCCCCCGGTGCCCGGCGTGCCCTCGATCAGTATGTTGTCGAATCGATTGTTGCCGCTGCTCGAACTGGCGCCGTCGAGCGTGATGCGAATCACGGCCTGGCTGTTACCTTCGAGCGCACCGATGGCTGAGAAGTCGTAGCTGACGACGCTCCAGCTGCTGCCGAGCGCGCCCGAATCGGTTTCGAACGGCGTGAAGCTGGAACCGCCGTCGACGGAATAGGAAACCTGGCGACTGTCGAAGCCGGTACTCGTTCCCCGCTGCGCCCAGCTGACGACGACATCCTCGTAACCGCTGGTATCGACGGCCAGATCGATGTGCATGCCGTTGTTGCTCTGACCCGAGCAGCCCTGCGGCGAGAGCGAGCCGCCCGAGCCATAGCCGCCCAGCGCGTTGTCGCTGGTACCGCCGAAGCTGGCAATGCAGTCGTAGACGCCGTCGGTATCGGAAGTGTCGAAATTCGCCAGCGACAGTTCGCCGACACCCTCGTCGGCGGCCTGCGGAAAGCTGGTGGTGGTAAAGCCGAACCCGCCGCCGGGCAGGTCGTTGGCGTTCTGCGCCCAGTAGGCAATGGTCTCGGTTTGCGCGCTGGCCTGGATGGCAAGGCACAGCAACGCCGCAGCAAGAATGGCTCTCATCGATTTTTCCTGTCTTGTGATTCGCACAGACCCGGCACCGCGGACCCTCCCGGTCGCGGCCACGAGCGTTTGGAGCGCAATGATGTCAGGATCGGCTGACAGGACGGTTGCGCGCACATGACCGGGGTGTTTCAACGTGCTGGTACCGGCGCATGCGCTGCAGGTTGTAAACTGTCGAGAGCCGGTTGGCAAGTCCGCCGGCCGAGGATGCAACCCATCACCAATAGGGAACGACATGGCGAGAACGGAATCCACGATGCTCCCGCTGGGCACGCCGGCGCCCGACTTCCGGCTCCCCGACACCGTCAGCCAGGAGACGCTGAGCTTCGAAGACATCGCCGGCACGCACGCCACGCTGGTGATGTTCATCTGCAACCACTGCCCCTTCGTCAAGCACGTGCTCGAAGAGCTGGTGCGCCTGGGCAACGACTACGACCGCAACCAGGTGGGCGTGGTCGCCATCAGCAGCAACGACGTCACCGGCTACCCGCAGGACCGGCCCGAGCGAATGGCGGAGCTGGCCCGTTCGAAGCGCTTCCCCTTCCCCTACCTGTTCGACCAGTCGCAGAACGTCGCGCGCGCCTTCAGCGCCGCCTGCACGCCGGAGTTCTACGTCTTCGACGCCGACCGCCGCCTGGTCTACCGCGGCCAGCTCGACGACTCGCGCCCCGGCAACGACAAACCCGTCACCGGCCGCGACGTCCGCGCCGCCCTGGATGCCTTGCTGGCGGGACTGCCGATCACCGAAGACCAGAAGCCCTCGATCGGCTGCAATATCAAGTGGAGAGAGTGAAAGAAGGTTTCAGGGTTCAGGTTTCAGGTTTCAGGAAAACAAGACAGGGGTTGGTGTTCGGGGCTCGGGAAGCCAGGCGGCCTCGCGCGGCTTGTCCGCCCACCGCTGCTCAGATATACCCCGGCGCCCCTGAAACCTGAACCCTGAAACCTTAATAACGATGCTCCCCATCGACGCCGTCCTCCCGGAGCTGCTCGCGACGCTCGAAGAGCATTCAACCGCGTTGCTCCAGGCCCCGACCGGCAGCGGCAAGACCACGCGGGTGCCGCTGGCCCTGCTGGATGCCGGCTGGCGCGGTGATCGCCGGATTCTCATGCTCGAACCGCGACGGCTGGCGGCGCGCTCGGCCGCGCGCTTCATGGCTTCCGGGCTGGGCGAGCAGGCCGGCGCCACCGTCGGCTACCGCACGCGGCTGGACACGCGCGTGTCGGCCGAGACCCGAGTCGAGGTCGTCACCGAGGGCATCCTCACGCGCCTGATCCAGTCCGACCCGGCGCTGTCGGACTACGCCGCCGTCATCTTCGACGAGTTCCACGAGCGCTCGCTGCAGGCCGACCTCGGGCTGGCGCTCACGCGCGAATCGCAGCAGGCGCTGCGCGAGGACCTGCGCCTGTTGGTCATGTCGGCGACGCTGCCCGGCGAACGACTTTCCGCCCTGCTCGACCACTGCCCGACCGTCGTCGCCGAGGGGCGCAGCTTTCCGGTCGAGGTCAGCTACCGCCCACCCGAGCGACAACGCAGCCTGGAGGCGCACACCGCCACCACCGTGCGCGAGGCGCTCGAGCACGAGCCCGGCTCGGTGCTGGTTTTCCTGCCCGGCATGCGCGAGATTCGCCGGGTGGCCGAACGCCTCGAGGGCCGACTGCCGAAGGACACGCAGCTTCACCTGCTGCACGGCCAGCTCGGCGCGCGCGAGCAGGACGAGGCCATCCGCCCGGCAGCGTCCGGTTCGCGCAAGATCGTTCTGGCCAGCGCCATCGCCGAGTCGAGCCTGACGATCGAGGGCATCCGCCTGGTGGTCGACGCCGGGCAGCAGCGGCGGGCGCGCTTCGACCCCAACAGCGGCATGACCCGCCTGGTCACCGATCGGGTCTCGAAGGCTTCGGCCGAGCAGCGCCGCGGCCGCGCCGGGCGTCTCGAGCCCGGCCGATGCTTCCGCCTGTGGAGCCAGGCCGAACACGACCGACTGCAGCCGCAGGCCTCACCGGAAATCGCCTCCGCAGACCTGGCGCCGCTGGTGCTGGAACTGGCGCAGTGGGGCGTGACCGACCCGTCCGGCATGGCCTGGCTGGACCCGCCACCGGCGGCCGCCTGGAACCAGGCCGTCGAACTCCTGCAGGGCCTCGACGCCCTCGACGGCGAGGGCCGGATCACCCCGGAGGGCCGGGCGATGCTCAAGCCGGGCCTTCATCCGCGCCTGGCACACATGGTGCTGACCGGGCGCCGCCTGGGCCTGCCCCGAAGCGCCGGCGAACTGGCCGCCCTGCTCAGCGAACGCGACATCGGCGGGTTCGACGAGGTGGACATCGGCCTGCGCCTGGCGCGACTGCGCCAGGCCGGGCAGCGCGCAGGCGGGCCGCTCGGGCGCATCCGCCGGGCGGCCGAGCGGATCAGCGGCGGCCGGCGCGACGACCCCGCCGCGGACCTGGGTATCGGCGCGCTTCTCGCCGCGGCCTGGCCCGATCGCGTCGGGCAGGCACGTTCGCGCCAGCGCGGCCGCTTCCTGCTCAGCAACGGCCGCGGCGCCGTCGTCGATGCCGCCGACCCGCTGGCCGGCAGCGAATTCCTGGTGGCCTGTGACCTCGACGGGCAGGCGCGCGAGGCGCGCGTTTACCTGGCCGCGGCGGTCAGCCGGGCCGAAATCGAATCGGTGCTCGGACCGCGTATACGGACGGCCGAGTCGGCCGACTGGGACGAGCGGCGCGGAACGGTCGTGGCCCGGCGCGAGCGTCGTCTCGGCGCCCTCGTGCTCGAGTCGGCGGAGCTCGAACGCCCCGGCCCCGAGACGCTTCAGGCCGGCCTGCTGGCCGCGGTCCGCCGAAAGGGGCTGGATGCGTTGCCCTGGAATACCGCGGCGCGCCAGCTCCAGGCCCGCGTCGCCCTGCTGCGCTCGCTGTGGCCGGACGACTGGCCGGCCGTGGACGACGACACCCTGTCCGGTTCGCTCGACGACTGGCTCGCGCCCTGGCTGGCCGGCATGCGCCGCTGGCAGGACCTGAACGCCCTGGATCTGGTCGCCATCGTGTCCAACCTGCTCGGCCACGACCGGGCCCGACGACTGCGCGAACTGGCACCCGCGCGGCTGACCCTCCCGACCGGTCGACAGGCGACCCTCGACTACCTGGCCGAGAACCCGCCCGCACTCAATATCAAGTTGCAGGCGATGTTCGGTTGCCATGAGACGCCTTCGATCGCAGGCGGACGAGTGGCCGTGACGCTTCACCTGCTCTCGCCCGCCGGGCGCCCCCTGGCGGTCACTTCCGACCTGGCCAGCTTCTGGCGCAACGGTTACCGCGACGTACGCGCCGACATGCGCGGCCGCTACCCCAAGCACCCCTGGCCGGAAGATCCGCTCGCGGCACGGCCCACGGAAAGCACGCGCCGGCGCGGTGATTGACAGCGCGCGGGCCGTTGACTAGATTGGAACGTCGTACGAATCGCTTCGTCAGAATTCGAAGGCACCGTATCCCGCAGGGAGTCCACGATGAGCCAACCCCCGAAGCCGACGCCGTCGGAGCTGAAGATCCTCAAGCACCTGTGGCAGCAGGGTCCGTCGACCGTGCGCGCCGTGCACGAAGCCATCGGCGTCGACGCCGGCCACAGCTATACCACCACGCTCAAGCAGATGCAGATCATGCACGGCAAGGGCCTGCTCCGCCGCGACGACTCGCAGCGCGCCCACGTGTTCCAGCCGGCCTGCGGCGAGGAGTCCACCCAGCGCGCGATGCTCGACGACTTCATGAATCGCGTCTACGAAGGATCGGCTTCGCAGCTGGTGCTGCAGGCGCTGGGCACCTCGAAACCCGCCAGCGCGGATGAGCTCGCCGAGATTGAACGGCTCGTCCAGCGCCTGCGCCACGAAACCGGCGGGGGCGACCGGACATGAACTGGCTTGACCATGCCCTGGTCGACGCACTCGGCCTGTCGCTGCTCCACTTTCTCTGGCAGGGCGCGCTCATCGGCCTGCTCTATGCCGCATCGCTGCCGCTGATGCGCGCTAGCTCGGCGCAGTCGCGCTACCTCGTGGCCGTTGCCACCCTGGCCCTGCTCGCGCTGGCACCACCGATCACGCTGGCGCTGCTGCTGGGCGCGAACCCGGGCGCCGCCGCGGCGCCCGCCGCCGGCGCAGTCGATGCGGGCGTCCTGGTCGGGTTCGGAACGGGCGCAGTCCCGGCGACGGGCGACGGGGCCGGCTTCGCGCACTGGGTGGTCATGGCCTGGCTGGCCGGTGTCACCGTCCTCAGCGCCCGCCTGCTGATCGGCTGGCGCTTCCTCCGCCAGCTGCGACGCAGCGCCGACTTCGACGCGGCGCGCTCGCTGCGCCCCCTGCTTCGGGCGCTGGCCGGGCGACTGGCGCTGGGCCGCCCCGCGGCCGTCGCGGTATCGGCCGGCATCCGTTCCCCGGTGGTCATCGGCTTTCTGAAGCCGCTGGTGCTGCTGCCGCCGGCGGTCCTGTTCGGCCTGCCGACCCGCCAGCTCGAGATGGTGCTGGCGCATGAACTGGCCCACGTGCGCCGACTCGACCACCTGGTCAACCTCGGCCAGACCGTCGTCGAGACGGCGCTTTTCTATCACCCGGTCGTTCGCTGGGTTTCTCGCCGCATCCGGACCGAGCGCGAAAACGCCTGCGACGACCTGGCGGTGGCCGTCACCGGCGATCGCCTCAGCTACGTGGAAATGCTGGCCTCGATCGAGAAGCTGCGCTACCGCGGGCCGAAGCTGGCGCTGGCCGTGCACGACGGACAAGTCCTCAGCCGCATCCGGCGGCTGGTCGAGCGCGGCCGGCCCGGCCGCCAGCTGGGCCTGGCCGGGCCGGCGCTGTTGCTCGCGCTGATCCTTGCAACCGCCGGCGGCCTGCATTTCGTCGAGCCGGAAGCTGAAGCGCCCGAACCGGAAGCCGAACCCGTTGCGGAAGCGTCCCCGTCGGAGACAGGGCCGGAGCCGGAGCCGGAGCCCAAGCCCGAGCCGGACCCGGAGCAGCAAGGCTCGGCCCCTGTAGCCGAGGCACCGGAACCCGCCGCCATCGACCGCGCCGAGCGGCCGAGCGCGACAGAACAGGCGCAACCGACCCGCTCGCTTGCAGCGGCGGTCGCTCCGCTGCCCGAGCCGACGGCAGAGCAAGCCGAAACCACCGACGACACCGGCACGGCTTCGGCAGCAAGCGAACCGCCCGCCCTGCCAAAGATGGAAACCGACCGGCTGCCGCCGGTATCCGAACTGATCGAACCCGCGGCCGAACGGGAACTGGCCATGCTGGCACAGCCGGCCCTCACCATCCCCATGCTGCCCGAGCCGCCCGCGCGTAAGGCGGCACCGGCCGGGCAGAAACCCGGTCTGTCCGGCGGCAAGCTGATCGAACGCATCGAACCGGAGTACCCGTCGCGCGCGATGCGGCGCGGCATCGACGGCAGCGTCGAAGTGGAGTTCCTGGTGACGCGCAGCGGCGAAGTTCGCGACGTACGCGTGCTCGACGAATCGCCGCGCGGCCAGTCCTTCGCCGAGGCCGCGCGCGAGGCCGTTAGCGACTGGCGGTTCGAGCCCTTCCAGCAGGACGGCCAGCCCGTCGAGCACCGCATGCGCCTGGGCTTCGCGTTCGACCTGGGCGACGAAGCCGGCGGCGAGTGCCGCAGGGAAACCGGATCGCGCATCCCGCGCTGCTATTAACCCGGCGGCAATGTAGATTGCATTCAGCCGCCGCTCAGGTTGCCGCGACCGGCCACGGTACAATTGCGCGGGTGGCATGACTGGATGGCCAATTGCGTTATAGCTTTCGCCAATCAGTAATTCGTGCCGAAGAAGACCGCCGGGCCCGGCCCGGCATTCCCCAAACCGAGGAGTGACCAATGATCGTACGTACCCTTGCCGCCGCCCTGGCGCTTGGCCTGGCCACCGTTGCCGTCGCGGAGACGCCCAACATCGAGCCCGGCCTGTGGAAATACGAAAACAGCATGACGTTCTCCGGCGACGTGCCGATTCCTGACCAGAACCAGACCAGCGAGGAATGCGTCACCGCCGAGGATATCGCCGAGGGCGATGCCTTTCTCGACGACGTCGACGAATGCGAAATCACGCACAAGGACCTGCGGCGCGACGGCATGAACTACTCCATGCTGTGCACCCAGCCCGACGGCACCGAGATGACCATGGACGCCGAAATGGCCTTTGCCGGAACCACCGCCAACGGCACCATCGACGGCACCATGGAAACCCCGATGGGCGCCATGCAGATGACCATCACCGTCACCGGCGAGCGCATCGGCGACTGCCCGGCCGAGTAACCCGGCGCCAACAAGCCGAGTCAGTCAGCAAGAAGCCGGGCACCGCCCGGCTTTTTTGTTGGTGACCACCGGGCGGGCGCCGTTGTGCTCGGGGTGCTTCACGAGTCGGGCGTGGGGTGGGTTGGCATCACCGGCCGCGGTGCGGGCCTCGACAAGTCAAATTCTGTTTCGCCCGGCGCTTTGCGCTCTTGCGGCGAGTAACTTTTTTCCCGCGCGAAAAAAGTAACCAAAAAACGCGCTTCAACGTCAAAGTCCAACGCTCGGTTATCTCAGGAGCTTGGCGACTGTGCGGGCTGGCCCCTTCGGTGAGCGGGCTTCGCGACGGCCCGGCTGATCGCGTGGTGCGCTGGATAATTTCCGAAAGTGGCCATGGGCGGGATCTTTGGCTTACGCTCCGGATTGACCCCCGCGCGCTGAGCGCGCGCCATCTGCTCGGCTGCGGAGAAGCGTAGGATGCGTGGAGCGAAGCGCAACGCATCAGCCGATGCGTTACGGCCCTACGGGCCTCCACGCATCCTACGCATCTGGATCGAGCCTCCGCGCGCGCAGCGCGCCACCTTCGAAGCCGTGCCGTCCTCGTGCGGGCTTCGTCCCATTCCTGCAAACGCCACCAGATCCTCCGACCGAGTCTTCGCGAAGCCCGCTCCACGAAGGGGCCAGCCACCTCGCGGCTCAAGTCCTGAAACCCCGGATCGTGGGACTTTGACTTTGAAAAGCGCTTTTTCGTATCTTTTTTCGCTTTGGAAAAAAGGTACTCGCCGAAAGAGCCTGCGAAGCAGGCCGGGCGAAACCGCAGTTGACGTGTCGAGGCCCGCACAGCGACCGGTGGGCGCCATCCCACCCACTGCCCCAGGGCGTGAAGTCGTCCGTCGGCGACGCGACCCCGACCTACGGCAACTGCGTCGCCAGCGCCCCCACATGCACCCCGTGATTGAAGTAGCGCGTCTTGATGCCGGACGCCTCGAAGCGCTCGGGTGTGACCGCCTCGATCTCGCCGCCCTTGCGCGCCTGGGTCAACGACCACCAGCCCGAGGGATAGCAGGGCTGAGGGAAGCCCAGGGTGCGGATCGTGGTGAAGCCGGCCCGTTCCATGTTGTCGCGGATGCCGGCGATGAGCTTGCGGTGCAGCAGGGGTGACTCGCTTTGCTGCAGGAACAGGCCGCCCTCGGCCAGGGCCGAATGGCAGTCGGCGACGAACTCGGGCCCGAACAGGCCCTCGGCCGGGCCGATCGGGTCGGTCGAGTCGACGATGATCACGTCCATGCTGCCGGGCTCGAGGTTCTTCACGTGCGCCAGGCCGTCGTCGAAGACCAGCTCGGCGCGCGGGTCGTCGTTGCGCTCGCACAACTCGGGAAAGAACTTCTCGGCCAGGCGGGTGACCTGCTCGTCGATCTCGACCTGGGTGCAGCGCTCGACCGCCTCGTGCGCCAGCACTTCCCTGAGCGTGCCGCAGTCGCCGCCACCGATGATCAGCACGCGCTTGGGCGCCGGATGCGAGAACAGCGCCGGGTGACTCATCATCTCGTGGTATAGAAAGTTGTCCCGCGTGGTCAGCATCACGAAGCCGTCGATGACCATCAGGTTGCCCCACTGGCTGGTGCGGTAGACGTCGATGGTCTGGTAGTCGGTCACCTCGTGCGCCAGGCGGGATTCGATCGCCCAGGACTGGGCGCTGCCGGCCTCGGAACAGGCCTCGGTAAACCATTTGCGGTCGGTCGGAAGCATGGCGTCTTGATCAGGCTGGAATCGACCATCGATGTTAACCCGAATGGCCGCCACGGTTGCCCGTTACAATCGACGCCATGACTGACGACTCCATCGCCCGCGCCCGCCGCCGCTACGCCATCGACCGCTGGTCGGAGGGCTACTTCGATCTCGATGACCACGGGCAACTGCTCGCGCGCCCCGACCGGGCGCAGCGGCTCGCACTGGCCGACATCGTCGAGCGCGCCCGCGCCGACGGCCTGCGCCTGCCCATGCTGCTGCGCTTTCCCGACATCCTGCGCGCGCGCGCCGGGCAGTTGCGCGAGGCCTTCGAAAACGCAATCGACGAGCAGGACTACGGCGGCCGCTACACCCTGGTCTACCCGATCAAGGTCAACCAGCAGGCCAGCGTGGTTCGCACGCTCTCCCGGGTGGACGGCCTGGGCCTGGAGGTCGGCAGCAAGCCCGAACTGATCACCGCCCTGGCCGTGAGCCGGCCGGGCACGCTGATCATCTGCAACGGCTACAAGGACGCCGCCTACATCCGCCTGGCCCTGAGCGGTCTCAGGCTGGGGCTCAAGCCGGTCATCGTGATCGAAAAACCCGGCGAATGGCCGCTGATCCGGCGCGAGGCCGAGCGCCTGGGCGTGAGCCCGGAAGTCGGCGTGCGCCTGCGCCTGTCCTCGCTGGGCAGCGGCAACTGGCAGAACACCGGCGGCGAGCGCGCCAAGTTCGGCCTGGCTGCCAGCCAGGTGCTGGGCCTGGCCGAGGCGATGCGCGAGGCCGGCTGCCTGGACTGGCTCAGCCTGCTGCACTTCCACATGGGCTCGCAGATTTCCAACCTGCGCGACATCCAGCGCGGCGTTCGCGAAGCCGGCCGCTACTTCGTCGAGCTGGTCCACGCCGGCATCGACATCCGCCGCCTCGACATCGGCGGCGGCCTGGGCGTGGACTACGAGGGAGGCGGCACGCGCAGCTTCTGCTCGATGAACTACTCGGTCGGCCAGTACGCGCACGCCATCGTCGGCGGCATCGCCGAGCTGTGCCGTGAGCACGAGCTGGCCATGCCCGACCTGGTCTCCGAATCCGGCCGGGCGCTGACCGCGCACCACGCCGTGCTGGTCACCAACGTCACCGAGACCGAGACCCTGCCGCGCGACGCCGAGGGCTGCAGCGCCGACGACCCGCCCGTCATCCGCGGCCTGGCCGAGGTGCTGGCCCAGGCCGACGAGCGCGAACCCGAGGAGAGCTTTCTCGAGGCCGAACACCTGCTCGAGGAAGGCCGCAACCTGTTTCTCTACGGCGACCTGCCGCTGCCCGACCGGGCCCGCCTGGAACCCATCTACAACGCCGTCCTCGAGCGTGTCGCCCTGCAGCTCGATCCCGAGCATCGCCGCCACCGCGAGCTCGGCGAGCGCATCCGCTACCGGCTCTCGGCCAAGTACTTTATCAATCTGTCGATCTTCCAGTCGCTGCCCGATATCTGGGCCATCGACCAGGTCTTTCCCATCGTGCCGCTGAGCCGGCTCGACGAGGAACCGACCGAGCGCGCCGTGCTCGAGGATCTGACCTGCGATTCCGACGGTAGAATCGACCAGTACGTCGATCGCGGCCTGCTCGAACCGACCCTGCCGGTCCACCGCATCGGCCCCGACGAGACCTACCTGCTGGGCATCTTCCTGGCCGGTGCCTACCAGGAAACCCTGGGCGACATCCACAACCTCTTCGGCGACACCGACAGCATCGATGTGCACCTCGACAACGGCGGCTTCCGCCTCGACAACGCCCGCGCCGGCGACAGCGCCGACATGCTGCTGGAACTGGTCGGCTACAACCCGCGCGAACTCATGACCGCCTGCCGCGCCCGCGTCGCCGCCGCCGGCCTGCCACGCGACGAAGCCGACGCGCTCGAGCGCTTGTTGGCGGAGGGGCTGTCGGCGTATACGTATCTGGAGACTTGATTCGGGACTCGGGACTCGGGACTCGGGACTCGGGACTCGAGGATCGTAGGATGCGTGGAGGCCGAAGGCCGTAACGCATCATCCCAACGCCGGGAAACGATGCGTTGCGCTGACGCTCCACACATCCTACGGATGATCGGTGGCCCAGCCGGCGACCGAACGTGGAAGCGTAGGATGCGTGGAGGCCGAAGGCCGTAACGCATCATCCCAACGCCGGAAGAACGATGCGTTGCGCTGACGCTCCACGCATCCTACGGACAATTGAACGCCCCACCGGCGAACGGGCGTGGAATCGTAGGATGCGTGGAGGCCGAAGGGCCGTAACGCATCATCCCAACGCCGGAAACGATGCGTTGCGCTGACGCTCCACACATCCTACGGACAATTGAGCGCCCCACCAGCGATCGAACATGAAATCGTAGGATGCGTGGAGGCCCGAAGGGCCGTAACGCATCATCCAACGCCGGAAGACCATGCATTGCGCTGGCGCGCCACACATCCTTCTCACAATCTGTGTTCATCTGCGTTGATCTGCGGTTCAATATATGGATAACGACCAAACAGGAGACACCATGAAAACAGGCTGGATCGGACTCGGCGCCATGGGTTGGCCCATGGCGGGCCATCTTCACGACCACGGCCATCTCGCGGCCGTGTGGAATCGCAGCGCAGAGAAGTCGGAGGCTTTCGCCGCCGGGCACGAGGGCGTTTCAGCCGCTGGGTCGCCGGCCGAGCTGACCGCGGCGGTCGAGGTCGTCTGCCTGTGCGTGTCCGCAGACGACGACCTGCGCGAGGTCGTCGCCGCAATGCGCGCTTCCCTGCGCGCCGGCCAGATCGTGATCGACCACTCCACGGTCGCACCCGCCACCGCCCGCGAGCTCGCCGAGCAACTGGCCGCACTGGACGTCGCCTTTATCGACGCACCGGTCACCGGCGGCGTGGAGGGCGCCAAGAACGGACAACTGGCCGTCATGGCCGGGGGCGAGGCCGAGGCAGTCGAAAAAGCCCGGCCGGTCATGAACAGCTACGCCCGCCTCGTCCACCACCTGGGCCCCGCGGGCGCCGGCCAGTCGGCCAAGGCGGTCAACCAGCTGATGGTCGCCGGCATCGCCGAGGCGGTGTGCGAATCGCTCGCACTGATGGAACGGCTCGAGCTGCCGCGCGAAGCGATGCTGGAGCTGCTCGGCGGCGGCGCGGCCGGTAACTGGTTCCTCGACAAGCGCGGCCGCACCATGCTCGAGGATTCCTTCGAGACCGGCTTCGCCCCTAGACTCCTGCTAAAGGACCTGAAGATCTGCGACCACCTGTGCCGGGAAGCCGGCTACGACTCGGCCGTACTCACCCAGGCGCTGACCGACTACCAGGCCCTCGTCGACGCCGGCGAAACCGGCCGCGATATCTCGGCCCTGTTCCGGCAAAAACGTGCCTGAACCCGGCGAGCCGCGCCGCCCGGCGCGGATGGATGGATGCAGCGCTTCAGTCTTCCGTCGCGTCGATGCGCACGCTTGTAGACACCGCTCCGGATGAACCGTAGTTGGCGCGTTGCGGCACACCGCCCTCGCCGGGCAGGACACCGTTGGTGTACTCGGCAAAGGTCGTCACGATGGCCGGACAGCCCCAATACCTGCGGCCCGAGGAGGCGACCAGGACCGGGGCGCCGTCGCCGCAGTCAAAGCCGAATCTCGCCTGGCCGTTTTCCGGCAGGCGCTCGGTGGCCGAAGGACTCATCTGGTCCAGGTCTTCTCCCGGCGACTGGACGAGATGACTGAGGCCGAATAGCCGCGAGTCCTGCACCGACCCGACCTCCGAAACCGTGGTGGTGAAATCCAGAAGATTGACGACAGCTTCATAGTCCAGCCAGAGCGTCGTCGTGTTGAAGAAAGGCAGGGCCGGCGGCGTGGGAATGCTGACCCCCGTCCACGACCTGCCCGACCGCTCGGTAATCAGCATGGAGACCGAGGCGGACGAAAGCGCATGGCTTTCCGGATACGCGCTTGCCGCGGGTAGCGTCACAGTCCACTCACTCCGGGCATTCAGCGACTCGGAGATATCGTAGGACGCTCGGGCGGTGTAGGTCATCAGCGCCGCCGAGGCCGCGTCGATCGGGTTCTCCCAGAAGTCCTCGATGCACTCGCCATCGACGCAGACCACCGAGCGGGTCTGCCCGGAAGAGGTGCCTTCGTCATGCGTCGAGGCCAGGTCCGGCTGGGCATCGCCCGGCCCGCTGTGCTGGACGATGTTGCTGAAATTCTTCAGGGCCGTGACCGGAACCCCGTAGAGCGTGCCTTTCGACACGTTGACGATCCGCGCACCGGCCCGGATATCGCCGGCAGGCGGGGCCAGCGCGGCATCCGGCGTCCAGGCATCGTCGTTCCACAGATCCACGATCGCCTCGCAGTCGCGGTCATTCACGTGCGCGGCCAGCGGCGGGTCGACCACGATGCCCATTTCCACGACCTCCAGCGAACCCGCGCTGAACTCGAAGCCCACCTCATCCGTCGCCTCGATGCCGTCCGTGCCTTCGACCAACAAGCAAGAGTCCGACGTAGTCAGCAGCCGCGCTGCGTCGTCCTGCCGCGTCAGGCCACCGGCCCAGGTCGCGCCCCGCGCGAGATAGAGATTGGCGGTCAGTCGTGGCTCGCCGTCGCGGTCGAGCACCCGCAGCTTCAGGGCCCGCGCGGCTGATTCCTCGGTCGAGTCGCTGATCTCGACCAGCGACTCGTTATTGCTGTTGGCAATTGCGAACGGCACGATCAGGTACTGGCCGGCGCCGTCGTCCGAGCGCTCGATCGCGGAGGCCCCGGACGTGCAAAACAGGCATACGGCGCCTGCCGCAGCGACGATTCGATGTACAAGAGATTGGTGCATGCATCCTCCCTCCGGATTCGGATTGTCCCTCTTCTGGTTCACCCGCGTGAACGGCATGACGCTCGTGCGCCTTGCCCGGCGCTTGTACTGGATTTGGGGATCCAGCGTGCAACAAGCGACACGATTCGATAGTATCAGCGGTTCCATTAAATCCGCCTCAATGTGACGATAGCCCGCAAAACACATCATTACACCCGAACCCTGGCCGGGGGGACGAACGTGTTCGGGACACAAGCACACAGGGAGTACCAGCCATGACTCGAATACTTGCGGCCATCCTGATGGCCATTCTGACCACCACCGCAGTGGCGGCCGGTGAGCGCCCGCCGCCCGCCAGCTGGGCGCTGGAGCGCGACACCCTGGCCGACATCCGCCAGCTCGACACCCTGCGCTACGACGCCCTCGACCTCGAAGCCATCGCCGCCGAGGACGCCGGGCGCGAAGCCATGGGCCAGCCGCCGCGCTTCGCCATTCCGCGCGAGACCAGTGTCCGCACGGCCGACGCCGGTCGCTGGGAAGTCGACGGCGACACCGCCATCTGGCGCATCGCCGTCAGCGCCGAGGAAGCCGTGCTTCTCAACTTCGGCTTCGACGATGTCTTTCTGCCCGAGGGCGCAAGGCTCTACGTCTACAGCCCCAAGGCCGCCGACGAGCAATCCATGGCGCCGCCGGGCGTCATCGGCCCCTACGGCAGCGAAATCAACAAGCCGCACGGCGAGTTCTGGACGCCCAACCTGCGCGGCAACGAAGCCGTGATCGAGTTCAACGTGCCGGTCGAACGGCAGGATGAGCTGCGCTTCCGGATCAAGCAGGTCAGCCAGGGCTACCGCGGCTTCGGCGGCACGGCCCTGAGCTACCACCAGAACAAGCGCCAGGGCAACTACGACGGCAAGCAGGCCTGCGAGACCACCGGCGGCGCACGTTCCGGCGCGTGCAACCAGGACGTTGCCTGCCTGAGCGAGGAAGATCCCTGGAACGACCCGGTTCGCTCGGTGGGCGCCTACACCGTCTCCGGCACCGACACCTGCACCGGATCGCTCGTCAACAACACCGCCAACGACCAGCGCATGCTGTTCGTCACCGCGTCGCACTGCATCGGCGAGAGCGATCCCCCCAGCATGGTGGTCTACTGGAACTACGAGTGGCCCACATGCCGCCGACCCGGCGATTCCGAAGGCACGGACACCAATCCGCCCGACCCGAACGAATCGACCAGCGGCGCCACTTGGCTGGCAGCCACCCCGAGCCCGTTTAGTGGTTGCTCGACGCCCGGCGAGTGCTCCGACGTCACGCTGACCGAACTCGACGGCACCCCCGACGAGGAATGGGATCTGCACTGGTCGGGCTGGGACCGTCGGCCGCCACCTACGGCCTGCGCGCAGGGTCCGGGCGACGAAACCGACGGACTGTGCGCCTCGATTCACCATCCGGCCGTGGACGAGAAGCGCATTACCTTCGTCGCCGAGGACATGGAGAGCGGCAACATCGCGAGCGCCCAGGGCATTCACTGGCATCCTTACTGGCATCCGGATCCGCCCGAGTTGCCGAACATGCCCGACGGCGGCGATATCCCGCCGGCGGTGACCGAACCCGGTTCTTCGGGGTCGCCACTCTACAGCGCCGATCAACGCTTTGTCGGCGTGCTCAGTGGCGGACCGGCCTTCTGCGGCGCGACGGGCGAGGATCTGTCCGACTTCTACGGCGGTCTCTGGCACGCCTGGGACGGCACCGGAACCGAGACGACGCGCATGAAGGATCACCTCGATCCGGTCGGCAACGAGCCCGACTTCATCGAGGGTATCGACGGCGCGGGCTTCACGATCGCCCCCGAAGAGACCTCGCTGAGCCAGTGCGGCTTCGACGACATCGTGCTCAACGTCGACGTCAACCAGAGCGGCGACTTCGCCGATCCGGTCACCCTGTCATCCACCGGCCTGCCCGGAGGCGTCGGCAGCGGCTTCTCGACCAATCCGGTCACCCCGCCGGGCAGCACGCAGCTTACGCTCGACAGCCTGAGCCAGGCCGGAACGGGCTCGTTCCAGTTCGACCTGGAAGGATCGGGCGGCGGCTTTGACCAGACCGTCCAGATGTCGGTTGCGCTCAGCGACGACACGCCGGGCGCGGCGACCATCACCGCGCCGGGCGACGGTGCGCTGGGCGTATCCACCAACCCGACCATCACCTGGGACGCGGCCGACCAGGGCGTGGACTACATCCTCGAGATCGCCGAGGACGCCGCCTTTACGCAGGTGGTCTACTCGGCCACCGTGCAGGGCACGAGCCACCAGGCCGATGCCGGCCTGGACACCAGCGCGAGCTACTACCTGCGTATTCGCGCCAGCAACGACTGCGGTGACGGCGACTGGTCGCCGACGGTGGAATTCACCACCGAGTCACTGCCGGGCGACTGCCCGTCCGGCACGCAGGCCACCAGCCTGCTGACCGAAGACTTCGACGACGCCTCGCTGCCGAGCGGCTGGAGCACGGACGGCTCTGTAGGCAGCGCCACCTGGGTGCCGTCGACGGCTCAGACCGAAAGCGGCTCTCACTCGGTCTTCGCCGAGAACATCGACAGCGAATCCGACCAGCGCCTGGCCTCGCCGGCCGTCAGCCTGCCGAACGACGCCACGTCGCTATTCCTGACCTTCCACAACTGGCAGGATATCGAGTCCGCCGACCCGGGCTGCTATGACGGCGGCTTCCTGGAGATCTCCACCGACGGCGGCGGCAGCTGGTCGCAAGTCACGGATGCCGATATCCAGGTCAGGGCCTATGATGGCGATATCGATGGCGGCTTCGGCAATCCGCTGGGCGGCAACCCGGGCTGGTGCGGCGACCCGCGCGACGCCTGGGAGCGCTACTCGGTCGACCTGTCGAACTGGGCCGGCGAGGATGTCAGCTTCCGCTGGCGCTTCGGCACCGACTCGTCGATCTCCCAGTACGGATGGCACGTCGACAGCGTGGAAGTGAAGGCCTGCGAGGCGGCCCAACCGATCATCTTCGAGGATCGCTTCGAAGGCGCGGCTGCGCGCTGATCCAGGCAAGCCAGCCACCAGCGCTGACAGCAAAAAGGCCGGGCACCGCCCGGCCTTTTTTTATGGCCGCCTTGTTCAGCCCGCAAGCCGCAAACGCCGGCCTCAGTCGTCGCGATCGACCCGGTCCCGCAGCCGGTTGAAGTAGTCGAGTTTCTCCTTCGCCATCACGCCGCCGAGCAACAGCAGGGCGATCAGGTTGGGCGCGGCCATCAGGCCGTTGAAGGTATCGGCGATGTCCCAGACGATATCCAGCCCGCCGACGGCGCCGACGAATACGAACAGCAGAAAGGCCAGGCGGTAGGGCACGACCACTTTGCGGCCGAACAGGTACTCCCAGCTTTTCTCACCGTAGAAGTTCCAGGTCAGCATGGTGGTGTAGGCGAAGAACGCGATCGCCAGGATGATGATGTAGCCACCCGGCCCCGGCAGCCCGGTGGAGAAGGCCGCGCTGGTCAGGTCCGCCCCGTTGTCTCCCGTTTCCATCACGCCGGTGACCAGGATCACCAGGGCGGTGACCGTGCACACCACGAGGGTGTCGATGAACACCTCCCACACGCCCCAGAAGCCCTGCCGGAAAGGCAGGTTGCGGGCCTGGGCATGGACGATCGACGCCGAGCCCAGGCCGGCTTCGTTCGAAAAGATGCCGCGGGCGATGCCGTAGCGCACCGAGGCGGCCACGGTCGCGCCGGCGAAACCGCCGATGGCCGGCGCCGGCTCGAAGGCGTAGCGGAAGATCATGGCGATGGCCGCGGGGATCTCGGTGACGTGGATGGCGAGAATGCCCAGCGCCCCGGCCAGGTAGGCCACGGCCATGATCGGCACGATCTTCTCGGCTGTCACGGCGATGCGGCTGATGCCGCCGAGCGTCACCGTCCCGACCAGGACCACGAGCGCCGCGCCGGTGGCCCAGGCCGGCAGGCTGAAGCCGGTGGCCAGCGACTGGGCGACGGTATTGGACTGCACCATGTTGCCGATGCCGAAGGCGGCCACGCCGGCGAAGAAGGCGTAGAGCATGCCCAGCCACTTCCAGTTGGGCCCCAGGCCCTTCTCGATGTACCAGAACACACCGCCGGAGACATGGCCGTCGGCGTCGACGTGGCGGTACTTCACGCCCAGCGTGGCCTCGGCCATCTTGGTAGCCATGCCGACCAGCGACACCACCCACATCCAGAAGATGGCACCGGGCCCGCCCAGTGCGATGGCCGTCGCCACGCCGGCGATATTGCCCACGCCGATGGTCGCCGCCATGGCGGAAGTGACCGCCTGGAACGGCGTGATCGCGCCCTCCTCGGTATCGATCTCGCGGCTGAACAATCGCCCGAAGCTGTGCTTCCAGGCATGGCCCAGGTGAAGGAACTGGAAGAAGCCCAGGCGGAAAGTCAGGTAGACGCCGGTGCCGACGAGCAGGATCATGAACGGCGGGCCCCAGACGATGCCGTTGAGCCAGCCGTTGGCGGCGGTGATGATCTCGAGCATGGTTTTTCCCTCGGTGGTTCGGCCTGTAGCCTAGCCGAAAAACGGGCTCAGGGCATCAGCCGGCGCCGCCAATGCCCTATACTCTGCCGGCGGAAGGGGGCGCCTGACTCACGAAAATGCACCAAGGAAGCTCTCAATGAAACGCCTCTATCTGCCGCTCGCCATCCTCACCCTCGCCGCATCGCCGCTGTTTGCCCAGATACCGGGCGATGTAAGCCTCGAGCAAGTGTTCGCCCCCGATACCTTTCCGGGCGCCCTCGGCATGGTCAACGCCGCCGACGGCAGCGATCGGCTGTTCGTGCTGCGCCAGGGCGGCCTGGTCGAGATCATCGACGACGGCCAGGTACTGCCGGATGAATTCCTGGACGTCACGTCGCTGACCAGCGGCGGCGGCGAGCAGGGCCTCCTCGGGCTGGCCTTCCACCCCGAGTTTGAATCCAACGGCCTGCTGTACGTTAATTTCACCTCCAACGGCACGCTCGCCCCTTCCGGCGACACCGTCATTGCCGAGTACCAGGTCAGCGCCGGCGATCCCGACCAGGTCGATCCCAACAGCCGGCGCGTTCTGATGACCGTCGTCCAGGATTTCAGCAACCACAACGGCGGCAACCTGGCCTTTGGACCCGACGGCTACCTCTACATCGGCATGGGCGACGGCGGCAGCGGCGGCGACCCCTGCAACCGGGCCCAGACGCTCGATCCCGATGCGATCGATACCGGCGGAAGCTGCAAGGACGACCCCACCGCCGCGCTGCTGGGCAAGATGATGCGCCTGGACGTCGACAGCACCACGCCGGCGGGCAGCAACAACCTGTGCGCCGCCGACGGCGACGGCTCGGCCGAGTACGCCATCCCGGCCGACAACCCATTCGCCCAGGACGACAACGCCTGCGGCGAGGTCTGGGCCTACGGCCTGCGCAACCCCTGGCGCTGGAGCTTCGACCGCGAAACCGGCGACCTGTGGATCGGCGACGTCGGCCAGGGCACCTGGGAAGAAGTCGATCTCGAACCGGGCGACTCGGCCGGCGGGGTCAACTACGGCTGGAACGTCTGTGAAGGCGAGTTTGCCACTGGCTCGACCTCCACGCCCTGCCCGCTCGCAGGCTCGGAGCTGCCCGTACTCAGCTACCGCCGCATCAACAGCAACTGCTCGGTCACCGGCGGCTACCGCTACCGCGGCCCGGTCCAGAGTCTGACCGGCACCTACGTTTACGCCGACTACTGCACGGGCAACATCTGGTTCGCCAACGAGGACGGCGGCGACTGGAGTGAATCGACATTTTCGACCGAGGGCTTCGACCTGCGCAGCTTCGGCGAGGACGAGGACGGCAACCTCTACGTGGTGCGCAGCGGCGGCATCTTCCGCTTCGAGGGCGACACCCAGCTGCCCGACCTGCTCTTCATGGATCGCTTCGAGCAGTAGCCTCGTTTCGGCCCGGGCGGGACAGCCGCCCGGGTTGTTACGGCTTGGCCAACTGGAATTAGAATCAGCCGCCTTCCTTCATAGCGCGTTTTTGAGCGGCGAGTTTTAAACTCGAGCGCGGACGACCCCCAGAAGGAGGACAGAAAAAGCGAGAAAGAACAGTCCAAGCTCTGAATTGAGTGGCACAGAACGAGCCGCCACTGAACCGAGAACCTCGAACGAAGCAGAGGCAGTCGGCTGCGCCTCTCCGTCTATGGTGCCGTCAATCATCAGTTCGTAACTTCCGGGCTCAAATGAACCAAGCGCAACGTCCAGCATCAATGGCGGTGACACAGGGCACACCGCATCTGGATTGGGCTCGACGACGTAATTCACCACGAGGGGCCTTGAGTCAACGTCAAGCTGAACACTTTCAATCCGATTAAAACAAGACTGAGCATTAAGGGTCATGGAGAGACTCAGCGCATCGGTTGGTTCGGCGGGCTGTGGGGACACCACCTGAGCCCAAGCGGGCGCACTCCATATGCCCACGATCAATGCAGCAAAGGCGATCAGATACCTGAGTTTGGATGAAAAACTCATAGGACGTCATTCTCCAGCAGTCTTGACACGCCTGGGCGATGTGGACATTTCCAGCGACGCTAGCACTGGGCAACTAAGTCTGTCAATTTAACGGAGCGTGCGGCCGTGTCTGTTTGATGACCGACATCGGCAACATCTTCGGCTTGGGCGAAGACAAAGCGGGCGCGCTCTACGGCTTGCTGGGCCGTTCGGTCCCGGTGCTCGACAGCAACCGGCCCTGATCCTGGGCAGCGCTACTCGTCGGTCATCAATGCCCGGATTTCGTCCGTCCGGGCCATGCCGTCGCGATAGCCCAGGTCGATCAGCTCCCGGCAGAATTCCGCCTCGAACAGCAGGTAGCTGGGCAGGCGCCCGCCGCCCCAGGCTCCGACGCCCTTGAGCAGGGTTCGCACGCTCGCCGGCACGCGGTGGCGGTGCCGCATGGCGATTTCGCGCACGTCCTTCGACGGCTGGATCAGCAGGGTCTCGACGGGCCGCAGGCCGGTCTTCTCGCGCTCGCCTTCGGGGATGTGCTCGAGCGTGCGGTTGATGCGCTCGAGACGAGCCAGGTCGTTGGCGAGGTAGTCCATGAAGATGACGTCGAGCAGGTAGGCGCCGATATCGCCCAGGGAGGGATAGACCGCGTCCTCGGCCGGTTCGGGATCCGGCCGGACATCGCGCGTGCCGATGATCAGCATGCGATCGGCACCCATGCGAATCGGCGGGCTCAGCGGCGTGGTCTGGCGCATGCCCCCGTCGCCGAAAAACTCGTGCCCCACGCGCGTGGCCGGAAACAGCAGCGGCAGCGCGGCGCTGGCCAGCAAGTGCTCGGCGCGAATCGCCGCGCGGCGGCCGACGCGCTTGCCGTCACGCCATCCCTCGATCTGCTCGGCCGCCTGGAAGAAGGTCACGGCCCGTCCCGAGCTGTAGCCGGAGGCGGTGACCATCAGGGCCTTGAGGATGCCGCTGTCGATGGCCCGTTCGACGCCGTCGACATCCAGCTCGCGCTCGAGCAGCCGGCCCAGCGGCTGGTTGTCGAGCAGCGACTTCGGGTTGGCCACGCCCAGGCCGCCCAGGGTCATGGAGGCCAGCCAGTGCAGCCCCCGGCCGAGGTTGTGCGCCCAGCCCGTGCGGTAGATGTGGTGGCAGCGGAAGTTGCCCCAGAAGTGATCAAGGCGCGCGGCGCCGTGGGCGAAGTCGCCGGCGTGCGAGGCCATGACCGCCGCGTTGATGGCGCCGGCCGAAGTCCCGGTGATGATGGGAAAGGGGTTTTCCCTTTCCGGCAGCAGCTCGGCCACGGCCCGCAGCACGCCCACCTGGTAGGCGCCGCGGGCGCCACCGCCGGGCAGGATCAGGGCAGCGGCCGATTGCGCACTCATCCGCCGCGCAGCACCATGGCCTCGAAACCGTTCTCGACCAGCCGGCGGCGTGCGCCGTCGGCGGCGCGCGCGCTGTCGAAGGGCCCGACGCGCACGCGGTGCCAGGTCGTCTCGTCGACGGTCACCGACTGCACTTTTGCCTCCAGCCCCAGCAGGGTGACGTTCGCGCGCAGGCTTTCGGCATCCTCGCCGGAGCGGAAGGAACCGACCTGCAGCACGTAGGGGCCCTGCTCGGCGGCCTCGCTGCTACGCTCGCGAGCGCGCTCGGCGATTTCCTCCTGCGGGACGACCACTTCGCGTTCGGGCAGGACGGTGAAGAAGTCGTACTGGCGGCTGCGCTCGCCCGCCACCTCCTCGGCAATCGGCGGCTCGTCGCGGCCCGAGGGCTGCTGACCGGTATCGGCGTCGTCGCGGCCGGGCAGGTAGCCGCCCAGCCAGGCCAGGGTCGCCAGCACAAGGCCGCAGACCAGCCCGGCGCCGAAGGTGAGCAGGCCGCCGGTGGCCGACGATCCGCCGCGCTTGGCCTGCCGCCGGGCCACTACATTTCTCCGGGCGCGGACACGCCGATCAGATCCAGGCCGTTTCTCAGTACCTGGCCGACGGCAGCAACCAGGTTAAGACGCGCGTTGCGCAGGTCTTCATCGTCGACCAGGAAGGGCATGGCGTTGTACCAGGAGTGGAAGGCGGCGGCCAGGTCGTGCAGGTAGTGCGCGAGCACGTGCGCCGCGCGCTGGCGCGCCGCCGACTCGATCAGCTCGGGAAAGCGGCCGACCATGCGCAGCAGCTGCTGCTCGTGATCGCTCTCGAGGCGCTCGACGGCGGCTTCGCCGATGGCCTGGTTGTGGCGCTGGCCGCGGCTGTCGAGCTCGCGGAAAACGCTCTGGATGCGGGCATGCGCGTACTGGATGTAGAACACCGGGTTCTCGTTGGCTCGCGACTTGGCCAGGTCGAGGTCGAAATCCAGGTGCTGCTCGTGCGAGCGCATGACGTAGAAGTAGCGCGCGGCGTCGTTGCCGACCTCGTCGCGCAATTCGCGCAGGGTCACGAAACTGCCCGAGCGCGTCGACATCTGGACCTTCTTGCCGCCGCGGTAGAGCACGGCGAACTGCACCAGCTGGAACTCCAGGCGGTCGGGATTCTCGTCGAGCCCGGCGGCGGCGGCCTTCAGGCGCGGCACGTAGCCGTGATGGTCCGCGCCGAAGACGTACAGCGAGGTGCCGCTGCAGCGATCGAGCTTGTCGAGCAGGTAGGCCACGTCGGACGCGAAATAGGTGGTTCGTCCGTTCTCGCGTACCACGACCCGATCCTTGTCGTCGCCCAGTTCGGTGGCCTTGAACCAGGTGGCGCCGTCCTTCTCGTACAGCCAGCCCTGCCGGTCGAGCTTCTCGAGCGAGCGCGCGAGCGCGCCGCTGCTTTCGAGTTCGCGCTCGGAAAACCAGCGCTCGAACGTCACGCCGAACGCCGCCAGGTCGTCGCGGATGTCTTCGACCATGGTCTCGAGGGCCGCCTTGAAGCAGGCCTCGTAGCCGGCCTCGCCGAGCAGTTCCCGGGCGCGGGCGATCAGTGCGTCGACATGCTTTTCCGAGTCGCCCTCGGGCGCGTCGGCGGGCAGCCCCTCGGCAACCGTCATGCCGGCATGGCGCAGGTCGTCGCCGTGGCGTTCGCGCACCTCGCGGGCGATGTCGTAGATGTAGTCGCCGCGGTAGCCGTTGTCGGGAAAGCCGACCTTCTCGCCGCTGAGCTCGAGATAGCGCAGCCAGACCGAAACGGCCAGGATGTCCATCTGGCGGCCGTGGTCGTTGACGTAGTACTCGCGATGGACGCGGTGCCCGGCGGCCTGCAGGATGGCAGCCAGGCTGGCGCCGTAGGCCGCGCCCCGGCCGTGACCGACGTGCAGCGGGCCGGTGGGGTTGGCGCTGACGAACTCGATCAGCACGTCTTCGCGGCTGCCCTCCGGCGCGCGGCCGTAGCCGTCGCGCTCGGAGAGAATGTCGCGCAGCACGACCTTGAGATAGTGGTTGCTGGCGAAGAAGTTCAGGAACCCCGGCCCGGCGACCTCGACGCGCTCGACCCGCTTGGAAGCCGGCAGGCGCGCTTTGAGCTTTTCGGCCAGTTCGCGCGGTGGCATCGAGGCCGGTTTGGCCAGTACCATTGCAATATTGCTGGCGTAGTCGCCGTGGCTGCGATCGCGGGTGTGCTCGATCTCGATGGTGGGGTCGATATCCGCGGGCAGCTGGCCCTCGCGTTTGAGATAACCCAGGGCCTGGCTGATCAATTCCTCGATGTGGGCGCGCATGTTTTGCCAAACTGCAGAAACAGCGAGTATTGTAACGATGCGCAGGGGGCTTGTGATCGCAAGGTTATCCACAGAGCCTGTGGAAAAGTGTGTGAACAAGTCCGGGAAGCAGGCGCCCCGGGCCCGTCATTGCCGCACTGGCTGCAGATTGGTCACTTTCTTGTCAGTTTTATAAACCCCATATAATCAACGAATTAGACGAACAATACAGAGCGGGAGAAAGCTGCGTGGCGCTAAACCCCTGTTTCTTTTACAGTGCGATGACGATGTGCATAATTTGCGAGGGGTCCAGATCGTGAACGGCAGAATTCGGCCCTATCAGGGCCAGGAACCGGCGCTCGGCGAGCGCGTGTGGGTCGATCCGGCCGCCAGCGTGATCGGCCGGGTCGAGCTGGCCGACGATGTCTCGATCTGGCCGGGCGCCGTGCTCCGGGGTGACGTCAACACCATCCGGGTGGGCGCGCGCAGCAATATCCAGGACGGCACGATCTGCCACGTGACCCACGACGGGCCCTATACGCCGGGCGGAATGCCGCTGGTGCTGGGCGCCGACATCACCGTCGGACACGGGGCGATCCTGCACGCCTGCACCATCGGCGACCGCTGCCTGATCGGAATGGGCGCGCTCGTGCTCGACGGTGCCGAAATTGCCGACGACGTCATGCTGGCCGCCGGCAGCCTGGTCAGCCCCGGCAAGAAGCTCGAATCGGGCCGACTCTACCGCGGCCGCCCGGCCGAGCCCGTGCGCGAGCTCGGCGAGCGCGAACTCGAGATGCTCCGCTACTCGGCCGCGCACTACGTGCGGCTGAAGGACCAATACCTGGACGAAGGGGATCATTCATGAACGAAGTGCCGACGATCGCGGCAAATGGCGTCAACATGCCGGCGCTGGGCATCGGAACCTTCGAGCTCGAGGAAGCCACGGTGGCCGACATCCTGCCGCACGCGCTGGAGTTGGGCTACCGGCATATCGACACCGCCCAGATCTATCGCAACGAGGCGGCTGTCGGGCGTGCCATCAAGCGCGTAGGCGTGCGCCGCGAAGACCTGTTCATCACCACCAAGGTGTGGGTCGACCAGTACGAGCCGAAGGCCTTTCTGCGCTCGGTGCAGGGCAGCCTGAAACGGCTGCAGACCGACTACGTGGACCTGCTGCTGCTCCATTGGCCGGTGTTCGGCGGCAACGGCATGAACCCCACCCTCGATGCGCTGATGCGCGCCCGCCGCGACGGGCTGACCCGCCACATCGGCCTGAGCAACTTCACCATCGACCAGACCGAACAGGCCGTGGCCTTCTGCGGTGAGGGCCAGCTGGCCACCAACCAGGTCGAATACCACGTCTACCTCGGGCAGGACCGGCTACGGCGCGTTCTGGCCCGCCACAACCTGATCCTGACCGCCTACATGCCGCTGGCCAAGGCGCGCACCGTCAACGATCCGGTGCTGTGGGATATCGGCGAGCAGTACGGCAAGACGGCGGCCCAGGTCGCGCTGCGCTGGTTGGTCGAGCAGGACCGGGTCGCGGCCATTCCGGCCACCTCGAACCCGCATCACGCCGCGACCAACTTCGACATCTTCGATTTTCAGCTCACCGTCGAAGACCAGGAGCGCATCGCCGGCCTGGACAAGAAACGACGCATCTGCAAGCCCGAGGGCCTGTCTCCCGAGTGGGACGACTGACAGCCGGTCAGGGTTGGAGGCGCACGCCGTCGGCGACCAGCCGATACTCGACCGGATCATCCAGCAGGGCGGCGTCGGCGCCGTCTTCCTCGACCATGTGCTCGGCCGCCTCGGGCGACAGTTCGCGGCGCTCGAGCACGCCGTGAGCCACGGCCGGCCCGCGGGCGTCTTCGGGGATGGCGAAACCGTGATCGCGGGCAACGATGCGCAGCATCTCGCCACCGCTTTCGAACACGGCCCAGCAGCCCTTGTTGGTGCAGACGTCGGTCATCCGCCCGGACAGGGCGACGGGCTTTTCCAGCCACTGGTCGGGATCGGCCAGGACCTCCTCGATTCCGATCGGCTCGAGCGCCGCGCCGGGGGGCTGCCCGAACCAGTCGGCGGCCACAACCACCGGCGAAAGAAACAGTGCGGCAACGGCGATCGCTGTGAGTCTGTTCATGATTGCTTCTTGTCCTTTTCCATGTCCTCGATGATACCCATGAAGGGCTTGACGAAGTCCATCGGCAGCGGGAAGACGACGGTCGTGTTCTGCTCGGCACCGATCTCGGTCAGCGTCTGCATGTAGCGCAGCTGCAGCGCGCCGGGCGCCTCGGCCAGCTTGACCGCGGCCTCGACCAGTTTTTCGGAGGCCTGCTGCTCGCCGTCGGCGTGAATGACCTTGGCGCGCCGCTGACGCTCGGCCTCGGCCTGCTTGGCGATGGCGCGGATCATCGACTCGTCGAGGTCGACGTGCTTGATCTCGACGTTGGAGACCTTCACGCCCCAGCCGTCGGTTTGGCGGTCGAGGATCTTCTGGATGTCCTCGTTGAGCTTGTCGCGTTCGGCCAGCATCTCGTCGAGCTCGTGCTTGCCGAGCACGGAACGCAGCGTTGTCTGCGCCAGCTGGCTGGTCGCGTCCATGAAGCGCTCGACGTTGATGACCGCCTTCTCCGGGTCGATCACGCGGTAGTAGACCACGGCGTTGACCTTGACCGAGACGTTGTCCTGCGAGATCACGTCCTGGGTCGGCACGTCCATGACGACGGTGCGCAGGTCCACGCGAACCATCTGCTGGATGATCGGAATGACGATGATCAGGCCCGGCCCCTTGACCATGTAGAACCGGCCGAGCGTGAAGATCACCCCGCGCTCGTACTCGCGCAGGATCTTGATGGTGTTGGCCACCAGCAGGACGAGCAGCACCAGGCCGGT
This sequence comes from Wenzhouxiangella indolica, assembly GCF_042310355.1. Lineage (NCBI taxonomy): Bacteria > Pseudomonadati > Pseudomonadota > Gammaproteobacteria > Chromatiales > Wenzhouxiangellaceae > Wenzhouxiangella > Wenzhouxiangella indolica. Next base: position 69,260 of record NZ_JBHJMR010000008.1, read on the forward strand.
GCCCAGAAAGGTAAAGTAGTCCAGACTCATGACGTCGCTCCTTCGGAAGTTTCGATGGGTCGTACCTTGAGAACCAGGCCGTCGAGGGCAACGATCTCGACCGTCTGGCCGCGCCGAACGGGCCGGTCGCTGGCCGCGCTCCAGTCCTCGCCTTCCAGGTGCACGCGACCCTCGCCGTCGGCGAAATCGCTGATGGCCTCGGCGTGACGCCCGGCGAGTGCTTCGCGGCCGGCAACCTGGGGTCGGCGGTAGGACTTGGCCGCCAGGTAGACGATGGCCAGGAAGACGAGCGCGGAGGCCAGGCCCATGGCGGCGATCAGGCCGGTATTGATACCCATGCCGGGAATATCACTATCCATCAGGATGATCGAGCCGACCACGACGGCGGCCACCCCGCCGATGCCGAGAATGCCCAGCGAGGGAACGAACAGCTCCACGGCGATCAGGGCAAACCCGAGCAGCATCAGCGCCAGGCCGACGTAGTTGACCGGCAGGATCTGGAAGGCGTAGAGCGCGAGCAGCAGGCAGATGCCGCCGATCACGCCCGGCACCAGGGCGCCGGGGTTGTAGCCTTCGAGGATCAGGCCGTAGATGCCGATCATCAGCAGCAGGTAGGCCAGGGTGGGGTTGGTCAGCACGCTCAGGAAGCGATTGCGCCAGTCGGGCGTCTGCTCGACGATGCGGGCGCCCGCGGTCGCCAGCGTTTGCGTGCCGGCGGCCATCCGCACCTCGCGGCCGTCGATCGCCTCGAGCAGGGCGGGGAGATCGTCGCTGACCAGGTCGATGACGTTCATCTCCTCAGCCTCGCTGGCGGTCAGGCTGACCGACTCGCGCACGGCGCGCTCGGCCCAATCGGCGTTGCGGCCGTGGCGCTCGGCCAGGCCCCGGATGTAGGCCACCGCGTCCTCGACCGCCTTGCGGGTCGTGGCGTCACCGCCGCTGCCGGAAGATGGTTCCGCTTCGTTATCGTCGCCGCCTTCTTCCACGGACTCGGCGGATTCCTCGCTTTGGTCTTCCTCACCCTCGGACTCTTCTTCCAGGGCGTCCCGGGCGCGCTCGACCGGCGAGGCGGGCTCCTCGTCGTCGCCACCGCCCCCGCCGATCTGGACCGGTGTGGCGGCCCCGAGATTGGTCGAAGGCGCCATGGCGGCGACGTGGCTGGCGTAGAGCATGTAGGTGCCGGCGCTGGCGGCGCGGGCGCCGGGCGGGCCCACCCAGGTGGCCACCGGCACCCGGGCGTTGAGGATCTTCTTGATCATGTCGCGCATCGAGGCGTCCAGGCCGCCCGGCGTATCCATGCGCAGCACCACCAGGGCGGCATCGTCGGCTTCCGCCGCCTCGATCCCGCGGATCACGTAGTCGCGCGTGGCCGGCCCGATGGCACCGTCGATGTCGAGCACGTAGACCGCCGGCGACGCCGCTTCGTCCTGTGCCAGCGTGTGCGGCAGGAAGGCGGCGGCGAGCAGGACCGCGCCCAGGAGCACGAACCATCGGGCCGCTTTCGCGGTGGATTTCTGCAAGGTGGACTGATTGGCCATCACGCCTACATTAGAACGTTGCGCGCGTGATCGCAACGTGCCGGCTTTGAATCCGCGCCGCAGCGCCCCAACCATCGAAGGTCAGGCTATTTGCAACGAACATTCAGGAGTCAACATGAACGACAACAGCATGCGCGAGCAGCTGAGCATGGACGCCGACGCGCTCTACCGCGAAGAGAGCTTCAGCGATCGCCGGGTGGGCAGCATCCAGCGGCTGACGCCGGTCACCGCCGACGGCGACGACGACAGCTCACGTTCGGTGCGCTACATCGGCCAGACCCAGGTCATGAGCCCGGCCGGGGCGCTGCCGATCACCTTCGAGCTGGAGGTCGATTCGCTGTCCGAGGCCGTCCGCCAGTTCCCCGAGCTTGCCGAGAAGGCGGTCGAGGAGACCATCGAGGAGCTCAAGCGCCTGCAGCGCGAGCACCAGTCGTCGATCATGGTGCCCGGCCAGGAAGGCGGCCAGGGCGGCATGGGTGGTCTCGGCGGCCAGGGGGGCGGCATGCCGTCGGGCGGAGGTATCCAGATCTGACAGCGCTTGGTGGCGCCCCCGCCACTGCGCTAAGATTGCGGTAGACGAACGGTTTATCGCCCAATGGTCAGATCAATGATGCGCAGCCTGTCAGGCGTCTTCCTCCTGCTGGCGGCGGCGCCGCTTGCGGCCCTGAGCTTCGAGGACAGCTCCCAGCAGGTGGGCTTCACGCCGAGCCACGCCGACCAGGTGCCGGGCGGCGGCATTGCCGTGGCCGATTTCGACCGCAACGGCTACCCGGACATCTTCGTAACTGGGGGAACGGGCTATGGCAACCGCCTTTACTTCAACGACGGCGACGGGAACTTCGAAGACGACGCGGACATCAACGCCCAGCTGTTCGGCGAGAACTGCTCGGTAACCGCGGCCGCCGACTTCGACAACGACGGCTGGCCGGATCTCTACGTCGGCTGCCGGTGGTCGAATAATCACCTGTTCCGAAACCTCGAGGGGCAGGGCTTCAAGGACGTCACCCCGATCGAGCTCAACCACCACGTGCCCTGCTGCGCCAGCACGCGGACCGATGCCGTGGCCTGGGCCGATCTGACGGGCAACGGCTACCTCGACCTCTACATCGGCATCTTCACCGGGGCGAGCGACACCGGCAACGCCAACAACCTCGATCGCATCATGCTCAACAACGGTGACGGGAGCTGGACCAATGCCGCCGAGCAGCTCGACCCCGACAAGCTCATCAAGACCGGCCTGGCGGTCGCGATGAGCGATCTCAACGGTAGCGGACGCCCGGACATCTACGTGGTCAACGACAAGTTGATGGGCAACCACCTGTGGCGCAATGACGGCGCCGGCTGCGGCAGCTGGTGCTTTACCGATGTGTCCGAGGAATCGGATACCGACATAAGCGCCTACGGCATGGGCATCGCCATCGGCGACGTCAACCGCGACGGACTCTGGGATATGTACTTTTCCAGCATCGATGCCCAACACCTGCTACTGGGCGAAGATTCCGATCCGCTGGCTTTTCAGGAGGTCGTCGACACACCGCTCAACCACGACGCAGTCGGGTGGGGCACGATTTTCGCCGACTTCGACAACGACGGCTGGGAAGACGCCTACCTGGCAGTGGGGCCCGAAAGCTTCGCGCCAACCGAACTGGTCGACCAGGTTTTTCACAACCAGGGCGACGGCAGCTTCGCCAACGTCACCGCATCGAGCGGGCTGGGGACCAAGATTCCGACCCAGGCGGCCGCGCGTATCGATCTGGACCGCGACGGGACCCTCGATCTGGTTCTGCATCACTGGAATCGCCAGCCCGGGTATCGCGTGTACCGCAACACCACCGAGTCGACCGGCAACTGGATCGGTTTCGAGCTGACCGGCGGCGGCCCCGTCAATCGCGACGGCATCGGTGCCCGGGTCGCGCTCCAGACCGCCGACGGCGGCAGCCAGATGCGCGAGCTTCGCGCCGGCGAGTCGCGCGGCGCCAGCCACGATCCGGTTCTGCACTTCGGTCTGGGCGAGCACGACAGCGCCGAGGTAACCATCACATGGCCGGACGGGACCGAGCAGTCGCTGGGCACGCTGACGGGCTGCCGATACCACCACCTCGTTCATCCGCAATCCCAAGTCACACCACCGCCAGGGGGAGATCATGGCATTTTCCGCAGCCGCTTCGAGTCATCCTGCAGCTCAACGCCCGAGTGATTCCCTTTCGTCCCTGAGATCGACCGTTCTCGCTCTGCTCGCCCTCGCCGCGGTTGCAGGGTCCTGTGCGGGCGCGATGGCCTCGACCGGACCGGTCGACCTGCCGCCGGGCCGTCCGGTGCCCCTGCCCGCGGGCAAGCTCCCGGTGGATCCCGCAGACCACAGCGTCGCTCGGGTCTGGAACGAGGTGCTCCTGGTTGCGATCCGGGGGGACTCGCCGCGACCGAGCGTGCACGCGCGCAACCTCTTTCACTTGTCAGGAGCGCTTTACGACGCCTGGGCCGCCTTTCACGATGCAGATACGCCCCTGCTTCATGACGAGTCGCCGATGGCCGGGGACCAGGAGGCCGTGGAGACGGCGCAGAGCTATGCCGCCTACCGTTTGCTCAGCCATCGCTTTGCCACTTCTCCGGGCCACACGGAGAGCCAGGCGATGTTCGATCTCGTGATGGAAACCCAGGGCCTGGATCCGGATTTCACCGATACCGACGGCGACACACCCGCCGCCCTCGGCAACCGGATTGCGGCCAGCTACATCGATCACGGACTCGCCGATGGCGCCAACGAGGACGGCAACTACACGGACACGGTCGGCTACAACCCGGTCAACCTGCCCATGCTGGTCTGGCTGCCCGGCACCGGGGGACTTTCCGACATCAACGTCTGGCAACCGCTGATTCCGCCGGGAGCCGCCGGCCCGCAGGCTTTCCTGACCCCACACTGGTACGGGGTGGCACCCTTTGCGCTCGAGCATACCGACGGACAGGATGTCTACCATGACCCCGGAACGCCGCCTCAGCTCAGTGGGAGCGGAGACGCCGAGTTCCGCGAGCATGTCGTCGAACTGATTGCCTTCGGAGCGACCCTGGACCCGGGCGACGGCGAGACTGTCAACATCTCTCCGGCGGTCGCGGGCAACAACTCGCTGGGCGCGAACGACGGCAACGGGCATGGCGTCAACCCTGCGACCGGCCAGCCCTACCCCGACAACGTGGTCCTTCGGGGCGACTGGTCGCGCGTGCTGGCGGAGTTCTGGGCCGATGGCCCCCATTCGAGCACGCCGCCGGGGCACTGGAACGAGATCGCCAACTCGGTCAGCGAAGCCGTTGAGCGGCGGCGCATCGGCGGCGAAGGCGCAGCCGTGAGCGCGCTGGAGTGGGACGTGAAACTCTACCTGGCCCTCAACGGCGCCCTGCACGATGCCGCCATCGCCGGTTGGGAAGTCAAGTACCTTTATGAGAGCTCGCGCCCCATCACGCTGATTCGCGGTATGGCCGAGCGCGGCCAGTCTTCGGATCCCGCCCATCCTTCCTTTGACCCCGAAGGCCTGCCGCTCGTGCCCGACCTGGTGGAGCTCATCACGCCGGAAAGCTCAGCCGCCGGACAACGCCACGAGCACCTGGCCGACCATGTCGGCGAGATCGCGATTCGCGGATGGCTGGGGCACCCGCAGGACCCGGAGTCGGAGATCGGGGGCGTGGACTGGATTCGGGGTGTGGAATGGCTCCCTTACCAGGCCAGAAATTTCGTCACTCCGCCCTTTCCGGGATACGTATCCGGCCACAGCACTTTCAGCCGAGCCGCCGCCGAGGTTCTAACCGAATTTACCGGTAACCCCTACTTTCCGGGCGGGTACGGCGAGTTCAGGATCGAGGTCGGCGGAGAATTCGAACTCGACTTCGAGCACGGCCCCAGTCAGCCCGTCGCGCTGCAGTGGGCCACATACTACGACGCCGCGGACGAAGCCGGCCTCTCGCGCGTCTACGGCGGCATCCACCCCACTTACGACGACTTGCCGGGGCGCATCATCGGCAGCGCGGTCGGACTCGACGCCTACGCGCAAGCGCGCGCCCTGTTCGCGCCGGTGGCGGGACAGGATCCCGGTCAGGGCCAGCCCGCCAGCGTCCCTGTAATGTCCCGTCCGGGCCTGCTGCTGCTCGGCGGCCTGTTGCTCCTTCTGGGACTGCGGGCTTCCCGGCCGGTCCATTGATGGCCCCGGGGCAAGGGTGGCCACACTCCCGATCCGAAGAATGATCTAAGTCGGGCCTTCGCCAGCTCTCCCGCGGTTGGCATCGCACGGGGCGGCTGAACGCGATCGAAATGGCTGCAGGCTATTGTCGTCGAGGCCGCGCCAGGGTGGCGTTCAGCTTTCAGCCAAACCAGGACTTGGCGTCCGACACCCAGACCGGGAAATCGGTTTCAATGTGGCCTGTTCGACGGGCCCCGCTGCGAGCCAGGTCCAGATCCTGAAGGCGCAAACTGCCCTGCCGCGGCTGGAAACCGGGGACATACCTGAATCAGCCGACCCCGATCGGCTCCCTACGCAGATTGCCGGCGGCGCAACGCTGAATTCCCCCCGGCCTTGCCGCACGCACTCCAGGGCGCCGTCGCCCATTCGGGCTTCCCGCGTCTTCTCAGGATTTCGGAGTGCGCACCTCGGGCCACTTCCCGCTTCGGTTTCCCTCCACGGTTGAAAGCGCCAGTCTATGGCGCTTCGCGCCATGCCTGGCGCACCAAAAAAAAAGGGCCGGCGGAAGTCCGCCGGCCCTGAAGTTCCGGGTTGGGTGCCTGTGGCACCCGACCCAGTATCTCCGCGGTTTCTTATTACTGTTCGAAACGGTCGCGGAAGAGCACGTCACCGTCTTCACCGACGATCAGCGTTGCCGGCACCGTGCGGGTGACGATCTCGCCGTCACCTTCGTCGAGCTCGACCACGACGTCGGCCGTGTAGGTGCCGTCCGCCAAGCCGGTGGCATCAAAGATGACATCGACTTCCGACTGACCGCCGGCGCTGACGCTGCCGGTCTCGGGCGAGAGGCTCAGCCAATCGACCGGGCCGCCGCCACCGCCAGCGATGAACTTCACGGCGTTGTAGGCCATGAGGTCCAGGTCGCCGGTCCAGGCGTCGGCACCGTCAGCGCTGTAGAGGGCGTTGAAGGCGACCGCGTAGTCGTTGTACGCGATCAGGGCTTCACCGTCGCTCCACTCGGCGATCAACTCGGCGTCGTTCTGCGGCGTAACGTTGATCCGGATCGTATCCGACTCGAGGGTGGAAACACCTTCGAAAATCGGATGTTCCGTGTCGGTGATGTCCATCGTCACCGTACCGGTCGCGTCCGCGTCAGCCATGTTGAACGGGCCGTACTCATCGTCGATATATCGTCCGGCCAACTGCCAACCCGCATGATCGAACGGGAAGTTGAAGAACACGATGCTGCCACCGGCGTCAACGTAATCGGCCAGGGCGTCACCAACAGCCACGTCGGCATTGGCGGCTCCCCACTGATTGTTGTTGGTGGTCACGACCACATCGTAAGACTCCAGATCAGCGACCGTGACATCGGCCAGGGTACCGCTGTAGAACTCCGCCGTTACGTCGGGGAAGGAGTTGAGCGCATCGACCAGATTGGTCGGCGGGAATCCGCCAACCTCATCGTCAGGCGACAGTACGCCTACGCTCAGGTCAGTGCCGCTGGGCTGGACGCTCACCCGACGCACCTCGCCGTCGAACGCGGCAATCGAGCCGGCTCGAGACGAATCATCTCCGTCACGATCAATACCCGGATGACCAATGCGCATCAGGTCGACGTTGACCGCCGGCGTGGTGTTGGACGTCGTCAGCTCGAAGGTGGCCTCGGCCAGGCCGTCGTTGACCATCGTCATCGTCTGCGTTTCCGAACCGCCTGCCTCGAGGACCGCGAGGAACTCGTCCTCGAAGATCGACGTGCAGCCCAGTTCGATCTGCAGATCGAAGTCGAGCGTGACGCTACCGCCTTCGCTCAGAGCGACATCGGTTTCCGTTTCACTGACGTGATCCGGCGCACTTGCCGTGACATCAACCGGTGCGTCGTCGGAGTCGAACGCGATGGCGTAATCGCCGTTGGCGTCGGCCGTCGTCGTGAAGGTCGTACCGGACTGTCCGGTCACCGCAAGCTCGGCGCCTTCGGCCGGGAACGGATTGCTCTCGCAATAGCCCAGGCTGCTGACGTTGCCGGAGATCGTGGCGAAGCTCGGCGGTGCGGTAACCGTCAGACTGACCGGCACAGCGACGACCGGATTCTCCGGATCATTGCTGTTGACGCAGATGCTGGCCTCGTAGTCGCCCGGAATGAGACCCGAGCTGTCGATGACCACGTCCACGTCTTCCGATCCGCCAGCGGCAACGCTGCCGTTGCTGCTGGAGAAGCTCAGCCAGCTCACGTCGCTCGGCGATGCGCAGCCCGAGGGCGACTGCATCTGCGGGCGAACGAACAAGGCAGAGAACTCCGGGAAGGTCTCGGCGGTACCCAGCTCGCTCCACTCACCGTCGTCGGTGCGGAAGTAGCCGGCACCCACGCCGCCCGGGCCGTCCTCGTCCGAACCAAGGAACACATTGGGATCGGAAACTTCCCAGCGCGCGCCAATATAGACACGGCCGGACTCGACCACGATGTTTTCGCTGGTCAGGTCCACGCTGTACCACACGATCGGGTCCGGAAGGCCGTCCGGCAGGCCGGTGGCCGTCGCGGGTACCGCGGCGATCTCCGTGCCGGGGCCGCCGCCGGTGCCGTCATCGTCGAATACGACAAGCTCGAAGTCCCGGGATTCAGGACCCTGCGACAGCAGCGCGACACACACGGTGCCGAGCACGCGCTCGCCTTCGGGCTCGAAGCCTTCGATCACGGTGACGTCGGTGGCCACGGCCGGGTTGCCGGAGTAGCCGTTCTCGATCGTGCCGTCGTCGTGGATGACCAGACCCGGTGCGCCGTCGCAGTCAAAGGCGCCGGCAGGGCCGACACGCGTGGCTGCCGGCAGCTCGTCGCCAAAGGCGGCGAACATGTCGGTGCCGTCGTGGCTGCCGCTGTTGAGGCCGGCACCCGCACCCGATTCGCCGTCGGCGGCGAGCACGGTCGGTTCGGCTTCTTCAAGCGTCCAGTCGAGCTGGCCGGCACCGTCGGCGTTGCCGATCGTCAGCGTCTGCGTGTCGGTGTTACCCGGATCCATCGTGGAGCTGAAGTCTGCCGGTGCCGTGTCGACACAGGGCTCGTCGAGATCGAGGCTGAAGTCCACCGTAATGGAGTCGGCCGGCACCAGTTCAACACCGGTATCAGTGCCGTCAAGGTGGTTGGGCGCGCTCGCGGTGATATCAACCGGCGTTTCATCGCTCGGGATGTAGATCTCGTAGAAGCCGTTCTCGTCGGCCGTCGCGGTGTAGGTGTCGTTCTGGCCAACGATGCTGATGGTCGCACCGGCGGCGTCGAACGGATCCGATCCGCAGTAGCCCAGGCTCTGAACCGTGCCGTTGATGCCGGCAAGATCCTGGCCGGGCTCGACGGTGACGATCAGCTGCGACGGGGCAATGGCAATCGGGGAATCCACGGAGCCGTACAGCGTGGCTTCGTAAACGCCCGGGCCATCGAGCAGCGAGGTGTCGACCTCGACGTCGGTCTGGGTGGTGCTTTCGGCCGGAACCGTCACGGTCGCCGGATTGGCCACGGCCCAGTCGACGGGCGGAAGTTCGATCTCGACGTTGTCGACGTAGACGTACCAGTCCCATCCGGAGACGTACCGGAATCGGATCTGGACCTCGGGGTTACCCGCAACGGGGGCGAGGTCGACCGTTTCACGGGCGGCCGCGTCATCGTTGACGGCACCGGTGTAGGTAGCCAGCACCTGCCAGGTGTCACCGCCGTCGGTGGTCGCCTCGACCGTGGTGGTCGTGCCGCCGAAGTCGTTCTGGCTGAAGTCGAACTCCAGCGAGGCCGGCGTGGGCGAACCGAGGTTGATGACCGGGCTGATCAGCGAGGTATCAACGCTCACGCCGTCGCCGCAGCTGTCGCTGTCGACCGCGGCACCGCGGGTGCTGCCGGCGACCAGGCCCGGGAAGGTGCTCATCGGGTAGTCGTCGGTGGTCAGCCACGGGCAAGCCGGTGAGCTGTCGTCGGTAACCGTCCAGCCTTCCGGCGGGAAGTCGCCGCCTTCGAAGTCTTCGACGAAGGGCTCCGGCTCGAAGGTGAGATCGACATCCCCGGACAGACCGCCGATGTTCTCGACATCGATGCTCTGTGTTCCGGTGGTCGGGTACTCGACCGTCATTTCGATCAGCTCGGGCAGGATGATTTCCGGCACGGCCTCGACGGTGACCTCGAAATCGGTCGGCGTCACGTCGTAGGCACTGCCGTCAGTAACCATCAGCGGGATGTTGTAGGTGCCGACATCCAGCATAGTGGCGTCAACGTTCAGGTCGACGTCGACCGACCCGCCCTGCGGAACCGTCACGGTTTCGGGATCGACGCTGGCCCAGGGAACCCCGGCGTTGTCGGACGTCACTTCGACGTCGTCAACCACGACCCAGTAGTCCCAGCCGGCCTGATAGCGCCAGCGCAGGCGGACATCGTCCTCGCCCGCCCAGGCAGACAGGTCAAGGTTCTGAGGCAGCACGGGGTCGTTCGGATAGGCGACATCTTCGCCCTGCCAGCTCTCGACGTTCTGCCAGGCACCGCCGTCAACACTGATATCGACATCAACGGTGGTTGCCGACAGAGACCTGATGGCAAGGTCGAAATCGACCGCGGCGGTTGAAGCGCCGGCCAGGCTGAACGACGGGGTCACCAGGGACGTGTCGGAGGCCGAACCGCTTCCGCAGGCATCGCTGTCGGCGGCCGCGGCGCGGAAATCACCGGTCCAGCCGGGCATCGGGAAGTCGTCGGTGGTTTCCCAGGGGCAATCGCCATCATTGACGACGTTCCAGTCATTCGGCGGGAAGCTGCCTTCGAAGTCCTCGGTCAGAACCGCACCGGACCCACCGAATGCGAGATCAATCTCGGCATCCGCCGTGCCGGTGTTGTTGATGGTAGCGGTGGTCGACCCGTTGTCGCCGCGATCAACCGTCAGCGCGGCCGTGGCCGGCAGCTCGATCAGGCCGGCATTGAGCGTGAAGTCGGCCGTGATCGGGCCGGTGACTTCGCCGATGCTGTCGTCGAGGGACTCGTAGCCTTCGGCGCTGATGGACACGTCGTACGTTTGACCCGCCGGAAGATCCTGGCTGTAGTCGCCGTTGGCGTCGGTCGTAGCCGGGCCGTAGGAGAAACCGTCACCGTCGGTGAACAGCAACTCGGCGCCCTCGACCCCGTCGCCGGGGAAATTGGCGTCGTCGACATTGCCGCTGACCGTTTCACCGGCGACCGGCTCGAGGTCGACGTCGAGCGTGACGTCCTCGTCTTCCGCGATGGTGAAGTCGGTGATCAGGGTGGTGACATAGCCGTTACGCGAGAACTCGATGTCGTAGACCTCGCCGGAACCGGTCTCGGGCAGGCTCATGCTGTAGAAGCCGTTGGCGTCGGTCGTCGCCTCGATGGTGTTGCCCTCGGGATCGACGGTGGAGACGAGAACTCCGGCAACCGGAACCGAAGTGTTCTGATCGATCACCGTGCCGGAAAGCGTGCCGCGCGGGCCGCACTGCTCAATCGCCATCTGGGTGGCGGCGAGCAGATCGATTTCGCCCCAGCCGGCGGCGTAGTTCGGGTGATTGACGCCGGGTTCGACGTCCGGATCACCGGCACCGCCGCCGTCGTAGTCGACCGGAACAGCGGTTTCCATCATGATCGAGCCGATGGTCTGGTGGTCGCCCACCAGGCAGGGGGCGGCGCTGAGCATGACCGCCGCGGCGCCCGTGGCGTGCGGCGAGGCAAAGGAAGTGCCCGTCGAGGACGTCGTTCCGGTGTCGCTGCCGCTGCTGGCGCCGGGGATGCCCTGGCCCGGTGCAGACACGTTGGGCTTGAGATCCGGGTAACCGAAGTGATCGAACGAGTCGGGCGATCCCGGGTTGTCGTTGTCAGTCGGGCCCCAGTTGGAATGGGTGGCGTAATTGCCGCCGGTCTGCGTGGTCGAGCCGATGCCCATCACGCGTCCGGAACGGGCCGGGTTGCCGACCGTGTCCAGTCCGGGCGGTGAGGCGTAGCCGCAGTTGCCGGAGTTGCCGTTGGAGAAGAACGGCATCACGCCGGCGGCGTACATCGAATCCCAGAGCGGATCCAGGCTCGTGTCGTAGGTCGTGGAGCAGCTGCCCCAGGAGTTGTTGACCACGTGCGGGCGCTGATCCGGATCCGGATTGTCGCCGTTGAGATCGGTCGGGGCGATCATCCAGTCGAGGCACTGGTAGACACCGGCGCAGGAACCGCCAGCGCAACCGCCGCAGGCGATCCACTCGGCGTCCGGGGCCACCCCGGTCTGCGTGCCGCCGGAGTCGCCGGTCATGATGCTGACCACCAGCGTTCCGTGACCTTCGGGGAAGGGTTCGGAAGCACCGGTGTTGGGATCAAACCAGTTGTAGTCGTGGCTGAAGCTGCCGCCGCCGTCGTTGCCGCGGTAGCCGTCAACCAGCAGTTCATGGGTGTAGCGCGGGGAGGAATCGTTGAGGCCGACGACGATGTCCTGGCCTCGGAAGCCGAGCTGATCCCAGACGTCGGTCGCCTTGATCTGGTCGAGGTTGGCCACCGGGCCGCCGCCCAGGGTGGTGTCCTCATCCTCGGAGTCGAACAGTTCGAACTCCGGCTTCTCGTAGATCCGCTTGACGCCTGGTGCCGAGCGCACGCTGTCGAACAGCTGGTAGTCCGACTGCGTGACGATCATCATGTTGCCCAGCTTCAGGGACTGCACTTCGGCGCCCTGCTTTTCCAGGCGCTTGCGCACGTCCGTCTGGGTATCTTCAACAGCAGCGCTGAGCTGCTTGTGGACCCAGCGGCCACGCTCTTCCCAGCTCATGTCGTAGGCCCGGCTCAAATCCGGAACCTCGAACTGAACGAGGAGATCGATCTGCTCGCCCGACTGCAGCCGGTCTTCGAGATCGGGCTGCACGAACTCGACGCCATCGGACGCGACAGCTGTCGCGGCCAACAACATCCAGCTCAGACAGAGCAGTGTTGGTAAAAGTATTCGATTTCTAACCGATTCCATGAACCCTCCCAAGGCACGTGGTTGTTCGTTTGCTTGTGTGGCTGGTGAAACCATCGCCTCTGCGAGCCTTGAATCCCGACCGCACCAACGCGACAAAAACGCCGCGAAGGGACATTCGATCCAGAATCTTTTGCCCTGATTCAGGGCTTTTTTCAGCTGGTAGAGACAGACGGACTCACCATCCGGTCTGCTGGAGACTATGCGAAGTCGGATAGGCGTGTCAAATGGCCAACTTCGAATATGGCAATCTGCCCGTCAGGTGCGAAGACCGACGCCCCGATGCAGCAGGAACAGGGAGAAGAACAGCAAAATTGCGCCGAAAATCAGGATCATGAAGTACGCGAGGCCGAGCGATACGTCGGTGATGCCCAGCATGCCGTAACGCAGGGCGTTGACCATGTAGAGAATGGGATTGCCCAGGGCGAGCGTCGCCCAGATGCCCGGCAGAAGGCCGACCGAAAAGAATACGCCCCCGAGGTAGGTCATCGGCTGCAGAACGAAGGTGGGAATGATGGCGATATCGTCGAATTTCTGCGCGAACACGGCGTTGATGAAGCCGCCGAGCGCGAAAACGATCGAGGTCAGCAGCAGGATCGACAGCGTCACCGCCACGTTGTGCATGTGAAAGCCGGAGAAGAACCCGGCCACGAGCCAGACCAGGAAACCGACAACCAGGGCACGGAAGATGGCCCCCGAAACGTAGCCGGCCAGGATGATCCACGGCGGCAGCGGGCTGATCAGCAGCTCCTCGATATGCTTGCCGAACTTGGCACCGAAGAACGAGCTGGTGATATTGCCGTAGCTGTTGGTGATCACCGACAGCATGATCAGGCCGGGCACGATGAACTCCATGTAGTCGATGCCGCCCATCTCGCCCACGCGGCGGCCGATGATCGAGCCGAAGATGACGAAGTACAGCGACATCGTGATCACCGGCGGAATCAGGGTCTGCGGCCAGATCCGAACGATGCGCGTGACCTCCTTGATCAGGATGGTCTTGTAGCCGGTCCAGTAAGTGCCTGCGGTGACCTCGACGCTCATGCCGCCTCTCCTTCAATGCCGACCAGGCGCATGAACAGCTCCTCCAGGCGATTGGCCTTGTTGCGCATTGATATGACCTCCACGCCCTGCTCCTCGAGCACGCGGAACAGCCGGTTAAGGCTGCGCGACTTCGGGATGCTGGCCTCCAGCGTGGAGGCATCGCGCCGCACGATCTCGATGCCGTCGACCTCGGGCAGGGTGTCGATCGGCTCGCGCAGGTCGAGCACGAAGGTCTCGACCTGGAGCTTGCCGAGCAGGGCCTTGACCGAGGTATTTTCGATGATGTCGCCGTGGTCGATGATGGCCACGTTGTTGCACAGGTTCTCGGCTTCTTCGAGGTAGTGGGTGGTCAGGATCACGGTTGTCCCGGCGGCGTTGATGTCGGCGATGAACTTCCACATCGAGCGGCGGATCTCGATATCCACGCCGGCGGTCGGCTCGTCGAGAATCAGCAGCCTGGGTTCGTGCACCATCGCGCGGGCGATCATCAGGCGCCGTTTCATGCCGCCGGAGAGCTGGCGCGACGGGCCAAAGGCCTTGTCCCAGAGGCCGAGCTTGTTGAGATAGTGCTCAGCGCGCTCGCGCGCGACCCGGCGGGGCACCCCGTAGTAGCCGCCCTGGTTGACCACGATATCGAACGGCTTCTCGAACTGGTTGAAGTTGACCTCCTGCGGCACCAGGCCGATCTGCGCCATGGCGCGTGAGCGCTCCTTCTGGACGCTGATCCCGAACACCTTCGTCTCGCCGGAAGTGGCGTTGACCAGCGAACTGACGATGCCGATCAGCGTCGACTTGCCCGCCCCGTTGGGCCCGAGCAGGGCGAAGAAATCGCCTTCCTCGACGGACAGGTTCACGCCCTTGAGGGCGACGACGTCCTTGCGATAGACCTTTCGAAGGTCGCGGACTTCCAGCGCATTCATGACAATTGGCCTATTGGTTTCGTTCGGGCGGCAAGGCAGAATAGCAGGCTGTCCCCGGCCTGCCTTGCCGGGTTATTCATCTTGGGCCCGTATACGTGAGAATCAAATCCGGATTTCAATCGCTGGCGGCGATCCTGGCCGCCGCGCTGTTCGCGACCCCCGCATTGGCCCAGACCGGGCCGGGCGAGAATCGCTGGGCGGAACTGTCGAAGTGCGAAATGTCGGCCGCCGGCGGTCGCCTGACGGCTTCGGCCCTGTGCGGCACGATAGGCGTGCCCGAGAACCCGGACGAGCCGGAGGGCCGACAGCTGGACCTGGCTTTCGCGGTCAAGCCGGCGCGCGCCGGCACCGCCCGACCCGACCCGGTCGTCTTTCTCGCCGGCGGGCCGGGGCAGTCCGCGCGCGACGCCCTGCCGATCGTGCAGGCCGCCCTGCGCGAGCTCAACCGCGACCGCGACCTGATCTTTCTCGACCAGCGCGGCACCGGCGGCTCGAACGCGCTCGAATGCAGTTTCGACGAGCAGGGCGAGCTGTGGCTCGAACCCGATTGGGAAGAACTCAACCGGCAACTGCGCGACTGCCTGGACGACTGGGACGCCGACGTGCGCTACTACACCACCAGCGACGGCGCGCGGGATCTCGAGGCACTGCGCGAGGCCTATGGCTTCGAGTCGCTGAACCTGATCGGCGGTTCCTACGGGACGCGCATGGCCCAGGTCTACCTGCGCAACCATCCCGAGCGCGTTCGCAGCGTGGTGCTCGACGGGGTCGTGCCCACGCGCCTGGCCCTGGGCGCCGAACACGCCGAGATGCTCGACCGCGCCCTCGGCAAACTGTTCGCCGAGTGCCGCGAAGACAGCGCCTGCGCCGAAGCCTTCCCCGGCCTCGAGGAGGCGTTCGAAGCGCTCAAGGCCCGATACCGTGAACAGAGCCCCCAGGTGGTGGTCACCCATCCACGCACCGGCGAGGGCGTTGACCTGCGTTTCTCGCGCGACGTGCTCGCCTCGGCCCTGCGCTTTCTCGCCTACAACCCCGAAAGCCAGATGATGATCCCCTACCTGGTGCACGAGGCGGCCGGCACCGGCAGCCCCGAGCGCCTGGCCAGCCAGGCCATGATCGTCTCCGACCAGATGAACGACATGATCGCCATCGGCCTGAATTTCGCCGTCGGCTGCAGCGAGGACTGGCCGATCTGGCCCGAGGGCGTCGACCATTCGCAGACCCTGCTCGGCGACAGCATGCGCGAGATCTACGAGCAGGTCTGCGCCTGGTGGCCGGCAGGCGAGACGCCGCCGGATTTCCACGCACCATTCGACGCCGACGTGCCGGTTCTGCTGCTGTCCGGCGAGCTCGACCCGGTCACGCCGCCGGAATACGGCGAAGAGGCCGCCGAGCAGTTTTCCGACAGCCGCCACCTGGTGGCCAACGGCCGCGGCCACATCGTGCTGACCAATCCCTGCATGAGCGGCATCACCACGCAGTTCGTCCGCCAGGCGAGCGTCGACGAGCTCGACGTCGAATGCATGGACCGCATCGGCCACGAACCCTTCTTCCTCGACCTGCTCGGACCGGCGCCATGATTGAAGCCAGAAATCTCCGCAAGACCTTCAACAAGGGCAAGGTGGTCGCCGTCGACGACGTCAGCTTTACCGCCCGCGACGGTGAGATCACCGGCCTGCTCGGCCCCAACGGCGCCGGCAAGACGACCACGCTGCGCATGCTCTACACCCTGCTGCGCCCGGACTCGGGCTCCATGCGGATCGACGGCATCGACCCGGAAGAGCAACCGCTTTCAATCAAGCGCGCGCTCGGCGTGGTGCCCGACTCGCGCGGCCTCTACGACCGCCTGACCGCGCGCGAGAACATCCGCTACTACGGCAAGCTGCACGGTCTGAAAAAGGCCGATATCGAGCGCCGTACCGAAGAGATGGTCGAGATCCTGGACATGGGCGAGTTCATCGACCGCCGCACCCCCGGTTTCTCGCAGGGGCAGCGCGTCAAGGTCGCCATTGCCCGCGCCCTGGTCCATGCGCCCAGGACGGTGCTGCTCGACGAGCCTTCCAACGGCCTGGACGTCATGACCACCCGCGCGCTGCGCGAATTCCTGCGGCAGCTGAAGGCGCGCGGCTGCTGCGTCGTGCTGTCGACCCACATCATGCAGGAGGTGGCCGCCCTGTGCGATCGCATCGTCATCATCGCCGACGGCAAGGTGGCGGCCGAGGGCACGGCCGAGCAGCTGCTGGCCCGCTCGGGTGAAGCCAACCTGGAAGACGCTTTCGTCAAACTCATCGGATCGGCCGAGGGACTGCTCGCATGAACGCCGTTTTCCTGAAGGAACTGCTCGACAACTTCCGCGACCGGCGGGTCATCCTCAACACCCTGGTTATCGGCCCGCTGATGGGGCCGGTGATCTTCGCGGTGATGATCTCCTTCATGGCCAGCCAGGCGGCCGAGCGCATGGAATCGCAGCTCGAGCTGCCGATCGTCGGCGCCGAGAACGCGCCCAACCTGATCGGCTTTCTCGAGCGCCAGGGCGTATTGATCGAAGCGCCGCCCGAGAACCCGGAAGAGGCCGTGCGCCGGGAAGACGAGGAAGTCGTTCTGCGCATCGGCCCGGATTTCGCCGAAGACTGGGAGGCCGGCCGGCCCGCCAGCGTGGAAATCATCGCCGACCAGTCGCGACGCTACAGCGGCACCTCGATCAGCCGGGTGCGCTCCTACCTCAACGGCTACAGCCAGCAGGTCAGCCAGCTCAGGCTGCAGATGCGCGGCGTGCATCCGGAAATCACGCGGCCGATCAACAGCGTGGTCACCGACCTGTCGACGCCGGAATCGCGCGGCGGCATGGTGCTGGCCTTCCTGCCCTACTTCATCCTGATCACCGTGTTCATGGGCTCGATGCACATGGCCATCGACACGACGGCGGGCGAACGCGAACGCAAATCGCTCGAGCCGCTGTTGATCAACCCGCTGCCGCGCTGGCAGATCATGGCCGGAAAACTCTGCGCGACCACCTTCTTCGCCCTGGCCACCCTTGCCCTGGGCCTGGTCGCCTTTGTCTACGCCATGGGCTTCCTGCCCGTCGCCTCGATGGACATCGCGCTCAACCTCGACTTCCGGGTCGCCGCCCTGGCCTTCATGCTGGTCGCGCCCGCGGCGCTGCTGGCCGCCGCGCTGCTGACCATCCTGGCGTCGTTCGCCAAGAGCTTCCGCGAGGCGCAGAGCTACATGGGCCTGGTAATCATCATTCCCATGATCCCCAGCTTCTGGATCCTGATCGACCCCAGCCGCGCCGAGACCTGGATGACCCTGATCCCCCTGCTGAGCCAGAACGTGCTGATCCTGGAGCTGGTGCGCGGCGAGGCAATCAACTGGGCCTGGTTCGGCTACAGTATCGGCACCACATCGGCCCTCGCCGGCCTCCTGGCCGCCGTAGCCGGCACCCTCTACAACCGCCCCAGGCTGATCTTCACATCCGGGTAGACCCGAGAGTCGCTACGACCCGGCGGCTGGCCCCTGGCACGTGCCCAAATCGTAGGATGTGTGGAGGCCGAAGGCCGTAACGCATCTGTGCCAGCGGTCGATCTTTCCTCGGCGTCCGGGGGCCAACACCACGTCGTCCCGATGCGTTGCGCTACGCTCCACGCATCCTACGCCCCGACGGCTCTCCCCAGGCACGCCCCCGAAACGTAGGATGCGTGGAGGCCGAAGGCCGCAACGCATCTGTGCCGGCGGTTGGTCGTTCTTCGGCGTCCGGGGGCCAACACCACGTCGTCCCGATGCGTTGCGCTCCGCTCCACGCATCCTACGACCCGAAGGCTCTCCCCTGGCGCGTGCCCGAATCGTAGGATGCGTGGAGGCCGAAGGCCGTAACGCATCTGTGCCAGCGGTCGATCTTTCCTCGGCGTCCGGGGGCCAACACCACGTCGTCCCGATGCGTTGCGCTGCGCTCCACGCATCCTACGCCCCGGCGGCTGGCCCCGGGCACGCGCCCGAAACGTAGGATGTGTGGAGGCCAAAGGCCGTAACGCATCTGTGCCAGCGGTCGATCTTTCCTCGGCGTCCGGGGGGTGATCGCCACGGTGTGATGATGCGCCCGCCAACGTAGCGACCCTTCCTATCCCTTCGGCGGCCACGGAATGAACGGCGAAGTCGTGCGCTGGTACTCGCGGTAGGCGTCGCCGCGCGACTTCAGCGACTGCTTCTCGGTATACGGGATCCCGGAGATCCGGTAGAGGAACAGCAGCATGACGACCGGCCCCAGCCAGGCCAGCCACTGATTGGGCGCACCGACCGCCACGAGCGGATAGCTGAACCAGTGCAGCCACTCGAAGAAGTAGTTGGGGTGACGTGAGTAGCGCCACAGCCCCTCGCGACACACCCGGCCGCTGTTGGACGGATCGGCCTTGAACGCGGCCAGCTGACGATCGGCCAGCGACTCCCCGGCGAGGCTGATGAACCAGACGACCACGCCAGCCACCACCCAGAACGACAGCGCCGACGAAGGGTCGTTGGCCACCACCCACACGGGCAGGGCGAACAGCCAGGCAACCACGGCCTGCAGCATGAAGAATGCGAAAAAGAAGGGATTGGCGCGCGCGCCGAAGTGCTCGCGCATGGACTGGTAGCGGCCGTCCTCGTCGGCGTGACCGGCGAGTCGCTGGACCAGGTGGGCGACGAGACGGCTCGACCAGGTCACCGCGAGCATGGCCGCGAGCAGGCGCTTTTCGACCGAACCGTCGCCGACCAGGGCGAATGCGATGGCCTGGACGCCGATCAGCGCCGCCCAGGCCGCGTCGACCCAGTCGGCTCGCCGCGAGCGAAGTTGCCATAGCCACATCACCGCCATGACGGCGGCGCAGCCGAGAAGAGCGATCACCAGTTCCATGGAATCGACATTAGCAGACAAGCAAACGCCCGCCGTGAAGGCGGGCGTCGGCATCCGACCGATGTTGCCGGCCGGTCAGACAGGCGCACCGAAGTGCGCCGCGGGTTCCCCTTCCCGAATTCGGGTCGAGTGCCGGCTCGCTTCAGCCGGCGACAGCGCGCAGGTGTGATTCCTGCTCGAGCTGCATCAGCCACTCGACGACCACTTCGTCGGCGAGCAGGTTGTCGAATCCGTTTTCTTCACCGTGGGCGGCCAGCTCCACGTCTTGTTCCTGTTCAGCGGCTCGGATGTTCTCTGCCATGGGAGGCACCTTTTGTCAGTTTTGCCATTCGCAGTGATTAATGCAGAAGGCGTGCCAACCACCTCGAAAAACCCATTTATCGGCTCATCAGCCGGTTTTCGGGCCGCACGGGGGCGCAAAAGTGACAGTTTTCGTCCACTTGCTGACAGTCAGCGTCCACCGATTGGCGGGATCGGGCGGCCCGACCGCACCGAATCGGGCACAATGGGCCGCCGTCGAGCCCTCTGCGCCGCCATGCCCGTCCCGCATTTCCTGTTTCTGCTGTTCATCTGCCTGCTCTGGGCCGGGAACTTCATCGCCGCGGCCTGGGCGGTGCGCATTCTCGAGCCGGTGACCTTCACGGTCGTGCGCTTCGGCCTGGTCCTGCTGTTGCTGGCACCCTTTCTGCGCGTGCCGGCGCGCGATCAGTGGAAGACCCTGCTGGCCTGCTGCTGGACCATGGGCGCCATTCATTTCGGGCTGGTCTTTCTCGCCCTCGGCCGCTCCGAGGATGTGTCGTCGATCGCGCTGCTGATGCAGATCTACGTGCCGATCTCGACCCTGATGGCGGTGCTGCTGCTGGGCGAACGCATCGGCTGGCGCACCACCAGCGGCATCCTGATCGCCTTCGGCGGCGTGCTGGTCATGGGGCTCGATCCGCTCGTCCTGTCGCAACTCGACGTCGTGGCCCTGGTGCTGCTGTCGGCCCTGTCGCTGGCCACCGGCACCATACTGATGCGTCGGCTCAAGGGAATCGGCGTGTTCAGCTTCCAGGCCTGGAACGCCCTGCTTTCGGTCGTCCCGCTGGGGCTGCTGGCCATCTGGCTGGAGACCCCCTCGGACGTGCTGCGGGTAACGATCGAACGCCCCGATGTCTGGTACGCGGTGGCGTACTCCGCCGTGGCCGCCTCGATCATCGGCCACGGCGGCTTCTACTGGCTGATCCAGCGCCACGAGGTCAACCTCATCACCCCGTTCCTGTTGCTGGTGCCCATCCTGGCGGTGCTGCTCGGGGTGCTTTTCTGGGGCGACCGGCCGGGCCCGCGCCTGCTGACCGGCGGCGGACTGGTTCTCGCCGGCGTGCTCTGGATCACCCTGCGCGCGCGCTGGCGCCGGCCGCCGGCGGGCGAGCCGGCACCGCCGGCCAGTTAGTGGAAACCAGTGGATTCAGAAAGCGTTCAGTACACGCAGTCATAATGACGGCATGAAACGCTCGCGACGATTCCGCCTCCTGCTCCCGGCAACCCTGGTACTGGCCCTGGTGGGTGCCGCCACGGGCGAGGCGCGGCCGCCGGGCGGCGAGCGCGGCTGGCCGCCGTCGAGCGAGCACTATCGGCTCGAACACCCGCAGCACCGGCTGGCTTACTGGTACGCCAACGAGTCCATGGACCAGGCGCGGCAGGCACGTGAAATGGTCTGCGGCTTCAGCGGCCAGCACTGGACGCTCGACTGGGAGGTTCACTACCGTTGGGCCCTGCGCGCCACGCCACGCCGTGCCTACCAGCGCGTGGAAGACCGCGACCGCCACCTGGCCACCTGCCGCAGCCGCAAGCTGCGCGACCACCAGCGCCCTTACTACCGCCGCGATCCCGACGGCTACGGCCGCGACTGACATTTTGCGTCACCCGGGGCGCGCAGCGCCTTCCCGTTCCCGCCACACCCATCCGGCCATTGGCATCCTCACACGCTTGTGTTAATGTACTATCACGTTAATACATTACTCGGCCATGAAGCAGCACGACCCCCAGCACATCGAAGCCAATCGCGCGGCCCGCTCCAGCCTGGCCGAGGCCCTGATGGCAATGCAGACACCGGCGGAAATGCGCGCCCTGCTCAAGGACCTCACCACGCCGGCCGAGCTCGAAGCCATGGTCGACCGCTGGCGCGTGGTGCGCTACCTCGACCAGGGCAAGCCCTACCGCGAGATCCACGACCTCACCGGTGTGAGTGTGACAACCATTGGGCGCGTGGCGCGCTACCTGGAGCATGGGAACGGGGGCTACCGGATGGCGCTGGAACGTATCAAGGAAGGAGCAGACTGATGCGTCTGAAATTTTCAAGGACCAAGCACCAAGTACCAAACAAGGACCAATGATCGAAACTCCAATTTCCAAACGATCGGGGCCCAACCGTTTCGGTCATTGTGAATTGGGACTTGTTTGGGAATTGGTGCTTGGAGTTTGATCATTCCAAGGGCAGGGACGGTCGCGAGCATCGAAACCGAAAACACATTGAATAGAGGCAACACGAAGTGAACCGTATCCAAATCGCCATCCAAAAGTCCGGCCGCCTGGCCGACAAGTCGCTGCAGCTGCTCGAGCGCTCGGGCCTGCATTTTGCACGCAGCAAGGACAAGCTGTTCTGGTACGGCCGCAACCTGCCGGTCGACCTGCTGCTGGTCCGCGACGACGACATTCCGCGCCTGCTGATCGAAGGCGTTTGCCAGCTCGGCATCGTCGGCGAGAACGTGGCCGAGGAAAAGGTGCTGGAGTACAAGCAGCACGAGGCACGCGAAGGTGAGCCCGAACTGCAGCTCGAAAGCCTCGGCCAGCTCGACTTCGGCCACTGCCAGCTCAAGCTGGCCGTGCCCGAGGATTCCCCGGCCACCTCGATCGCGGACCTGGCCGGCAAGCGCCTGGCCACGAGCTATCCGCAGCTGACCCGCCGCTTTCTCGCTGACAACGCCGTCGAGGCCGATATCGTGATGCTCAACGGCGCCGTCGAGATCGCGCCCAGCCTGGGCACGGCCGACGCCATCGTCGACCTGGTCTCGACCGGCACGACCCTGCGGGCCAACCACCTCAAGGCGATCGAGCCGGTCATGGCCAGCCAGGCGGCCCTCTACCGCTGCCCGCAGCGCATCGACGCCGAGGGCGAGACCCTGCTGGCCAAGCTGCTCACGAGGATCCGGGGCGTCCAGCAGGCGGCCGAGACCAAGTACGTGATGCTGCACGCCCCGCGCTTGCGCCTGGCCGAGATCAGCGCCATCCTGCCCGGGGCCGAGTCGCCCACCATTCTCCCGCTCGAAGGCCAGGACGACCGCGTCGCCGTCCACGCCGTGTGCACCGAGCAGGTCTTCTGGGAACACCTCGAGGAACTCAAGGCCGCCGGCGCCTCGGCCGTGCTGGTGCTGCCGGTGGAGAAGATGCTGGCATGAGGATCCTGGCCTGGAGCACCCTGCAAGGACGCGAGCGCGAGCAGCTGCTGGCCCGGCCGGCGCTCGAAACCACGAGCGAGTTGCGCGAGACGGTCGCCGCCATCATCCAGTCGGTGCGCGGCGGCGGCGATCGGGCCGTCCTCGACTACGGCCGCAGGTTCGACGGTCTCGAGCCGCGACGGCTGCTCGCCTCGAGCGAGGACCTGGTTTCGGCGGCGGACGAACTCGACCCGGCGCTGGCCGCAGCGATCGATACGGCCATCGGCACCGTCACCCGCTTCCACGAGGCGTCCCGGCCGGACGACCTGGTGGTCGAGACCGCCGCGGGCGTGACTTGCGAGGCGCGCTGGCGCGCGCTCGACCCGGTCGGGCTCTACGTGCCCGCCGGCACGGCCCCGCTGCCCTCGACCGCAATCATGCTCGGCGTGCCCGCGCGGCTCGCCGGTTGCCGGCGCATCGTCCTGGCCACGCCCCCGGGCGCGGACGGGCGCGCGGACGCGGCGGTGCGCTACATCGCCCATCGCCTCGAGATCGATACCGTGCTGGTCGCCGGCGGCGCCCAGGCCGTGGCCGCCATGGCCTACGGCACCGAGTCGGTGCCCAAGGTCGTGCGCGTGTTCGGCCCGGGCAATCGCTTCGTCGCCGAGGCCAAGCGCCAGGTCGCGCAGGACCCGGCCGGCGCGGCCATGGATCTTCCGGCCGGCCCGTCGGAGGTGATGGTCATCGCCGACGACAGCGCCGAGCCCGATTTCGTCGCCATGGACCTGCTCAGCCAGGCCGAGCACGGCCCGGACTCGCAGGTCTTCCTGGTCACCGACTCCGACCGCCTGGCCCGGGAAGTCGTGTTTTCGCTCGAACGCCTGACCGCCGAGCTGCCGCGCGCCGAAACCGCCCGCAAGGCGCTCGAGCACGGCGCGATCGTCACCGTCGATAACCTCTTCGAGGCGGTGGGCGTGGCCAACGACTACGCCCCGGAACACCTGATCATCGCCACGGCCAACGCGCGCGAACTGTGCGAGGACGTCGTCAGCGCCGGTTCGGTCTTTCTCGGTCACTACACGCCCGAAGCCCTGGGCGACTACATCTCCGGCACCAACCACGTGCTGCCGACCGGCGGCTGGGCCCGCTCGTACGCCGGCCTGGCGCTGACCGACTTCATGCGCCGCATGACCGTGCAGGAAGCCACGCCCGAGGGCCTGCGAACGCTCGGGCCGGACGGGGCTCGCCTGGCCGCGCACGAGGGCCTCGACGCCCACCGCCTGGCCATCCAGCTTCGCCTCGACCGGCTGGGAGAATCCTCGCGATGAACGTGGCCGATCTCGCACGCGAGGAAATCCGCGCGCTTGCGCCCTATGCCTCGGCACGGGCGTTGGCCGACAGCGCGGGCATCCTGCTCAACGCCAACGAGAACCCCTGGCCGCCAGAGGGCGACAACGGCCTGGCGCTCAATCGCTATCCCGAACCGCAGCCGGCAGCACTCCGGCGCAAGCTGGCCAGACACTACGGCATCGAGCCGGACAACCTGCTGATGACCCGCGGCAGCGACGAGGGCATCGACCTGCTCAATCGCGCTTTCGTGCGACCGGGCGAAGACGGCGTGATCACCTGCCCGCCGTGCTTCGGCATGTACGCCCTGTCGGCGCGCATCCAGGGCGCCAGGCTGCAGGAAATCCCGCTGCGCGAAAGCGACGAAGACTTCGAACTCGACCTCGACGGCCTGGCCGCGGCGGCACCGGCGAAGCTGCTGTTCCTGTGCTCGCCCAACAATCCCACCGGCGGCGGCCTGTCGGCCGAAACCGTGCTGGCGCTGGCGCGAGCACGCGCCGGGCAGGGCCTGGTCGTGATCGACGAGGCCTACATCGAGTTTTCCGAGCGCCAGTCCCTGGCCCCGCGCGTCGTGAACCAGCCCAACCTGGTCGTGCTGCGCACCCTGTCGAAGGCCTTCGGCCTGGCCGGCTGCCGACTGGGCGCGCTGATCGCCTCGGTTGAAGTCGTCGGGATCCTGCGGCGCATCATTCCGCCCTACCCGCTGCCCACGCCGGCGGTGGCCGCCGCCGAGGCCGCGCTGGAACCCGAAGCCGTCGCCGCCCGTCGCCAACAGCTCGACCTGCTGATGGACGACAAGCCCCGGCTGGTGCGTGCGCTCGAGGCGCATCCGTGCATCAGGCGCGTGTGGCCCGGCGAGGCCAACTTCGTGCTGGCCCGCGCCGACGACGGGCCGGGCCTGGTCACCGCTGCGGCGGCTGCCGGCATTCGCCTGCGCGACCAGTCCGCCCAGCCCGGCCTGGCCGACTGCGTGCGCATCACGCTCGGCACGCCCGAGGAAAACACCGCCTTGATCGAATTCCTGCGAGCTTGGAACCCATGAAGAAGATGCTTTTCATCGACCGCGACGGCTGCCTGATCGAGGAGCCGGCAGACGAACAGGTCGACTCCCTCGACAAGTTCCGGCTGATGCCCGGCGTCATTCCCGCGCTGCTCGATCTCAAGGCCGCCGGCTTTCGCTTCGTGATGGTCAGCAACCAGGACGGCCTGGGCACCGATTCCTTCCCCGAGGCCGACTTCCGCGGTCCGCAGGCCCTGCTGCTGCAGATCCTCGAAAGCCAGGGCATTGGTTTCGACGCGATCCACATCGACCCCACGCTGCCCGAAGACAACGCGCCCACGCGCAAGCCGGGTATCGGCATGCTGCTCGACTACCTGCGCGACCCCGAGCTCGACCGGCAGCAATCGGCCGTCATCGGCGACCGCGAAACCGACCTGCAGCTGGCCGACAACATGGGCCTGCGCGGATTTCGCGTCGGCACCGACGGCCTGGATTGGTCGGGCATCGCCCGGGCGATTCTCGATACCGCGCGCAGCGGTGAAGTCCGGCGACAGACGCGCGAGACCGATATCGCGGTGCGGGTTGACCTTGATGCCACCGCTCCGGTCCGCATCGAAACCGGCATCGGCTTTTTCGACCACATGCTCGAGCAGGTCGCCGCCCACGGCGGCTTCGCGCTCGAGCTCGAATGCAAGGGCGATCTCGAGATCGACGAACACCACACCGTCGAGGACTGCGCCCTGGCCCTGGGCGCGGCGCTCGACAAGGCGCTCGGCGACCGCAGCGGCATCGGCCGCTACGGCTTCCTGCTGCCCATGGACGAATCCCTGGCGCAGGTCGCCGTCGACCTCTCCGGCCGCCCGGCCATCGTCTTCGAGGCCGACTTCCCGCGCGAGTCGGTCGGCGCGCTGCACACCGAGATGGTCGAACACTTCTTCGCCTCCCTGGCGCAGGCCCTTCGATGCGCAATCCACGTGAAGGTGACCGGCGAAAACACCCACCACATGGTCGAAGCCTGCTTCAAGGGAGTGGGGAGAGCGTTGAGGCCGGCGTTGGCGAGAACCGGGTTCGGGATGCCGTCGACGAAGGGAATTCTCTGATGAAGGCAAATACGAAATCCGAAGCATCAAAAAGGAAAATCAAATTCGAAATTCGAATATCGAAATCCGAAACAAGCACGAAGCACGAAACTCGAAACGGCGGGTGTCCCGCCCGCCGCGTTTCGTGTTTGGGTTTTCGAACTTGTTTCGGATTTGGTGCTTCGGATTTCGAATTTCCGAGCCGTCTCGAAGGCAACCACGTCCAGGGACCATCCACATCATGACCGTAGCCATCATCAACTCAGGCGGCGCCAACCTGGGCTCGGTCCAACACGCCCTCGGCCGCCTCGGCGTCGAGTCGGTGCTCACGCGCGATTCCGCTACCATTCGTTCGGCCGAGCGCGTGATCCTGCCCGGCGTGGGCGCGGCGGCCTGGTCGATGAACGCCCTGCGCGAAGCCGGGCTGGTCGGGGTGATCCGGGAGCTGACCCAGCCGGTGCTCGGTATCTGCCTGGGGCTGCAGCTGCTGTTCGAGTCCTCCGAGGAAGGCGACGTCGACTGCCTGGGCCTGATTCCCGGACGCGTGCGAAAGCTCGAGGCCGGCGAACACCTCAGGCTGCCGCACATGGGCTGGAACCAGGTCGAGTGGACGAGCGACGACGATCCGCTGCGCCAAGGGCTGGACGGCAGCGAGTGGTTCTACTTCGTGCACGGCTATGCCGCGCCGACCGACCACGCCGTGGCGATCAGCGAACACGGCCAACCCTTCGCCGCGGTCGTGCGCCACAAAAACTTCGCCGCCTGCCAGTTCCACCCGGAAAAGTCCGCCGGTGCCGGAGCGCGGATCCTGAGCAACTTTCTGAACGAATGAATGGAACCGCAGATGAACGCGGATGAACGCAGATGGAAAGAAACTACTGGATCAGAAAACAGACGGTATCGACAATTGGCAATGCGCCTTTTCGTTGCAGCATGCAGGCGTTCTGGTTTTCAATAATCTGCGTTCATCTGCGTTCATCTGCGGTTAGAAAAAACACACAACCAACAACACCAGACCGACAAGGACAAGCATGCAACTGATACCCGCCATCGACCTGCGCGGCGGGCGCGTGGTGCGTCTGCAGCAGGGCGACTACGCGCGCGAGACGCGCTACGACGACGATCCGCTGGTGCTGGCGAAACGCTATGCCGACGCCGGTGCGACGCTGATTCATATCGTCGATCTCGATAGCGCCCGGGCGGGCGGTGACACCAACCTCGCCATCATCGAGCGCCTGTGCAGCGAGCTCGACGTCGCCATCCAGACCGGCGGCGGCGTGCGCTCGCGCGAGGATTTCCAGCGCCGGATCGATGCCGGCGCCGCGCGCGTGGTCATCGGCAGCCTTTGCGTGCGCGAGCCCGGGACCGTCGCCGAATGGCTGGCCGGGCCCGAAGGCGGGCGCATCGTCGCCGGCCTGGATGTTGCGCAGGCCGTCGACGGCGGCTGGATGCCGCGCGCGGCCGGCTGGACCGAGGCCGGCGACATCGACCTGTTCACGCTGCTCGAACGCCTGGTCGATTCGGGACTGAAGCACCTGCTGTGCACCGATATCGAGCGCGACGGCATGTTCGCCGGCCCGTCGATCGCGCTTTACGAATCGGTCTGCGACCGCTTTCCGTCCTTGTCCGTGCAGGCCTCCGGCGGCATCGGCTCGGGTGCCGACCTGGCCGAGGTCGCGCCCACCGGCGTGGCCGGCTGCATCGTCGGCCGCGCCCTGCTCGAAGGCCGCGTCGATTTGAGCGAGATTGCCCGATGGTCGCGGTAAGGCTCATTCCCTGCCTGGACGTGCGCGACGGGCGCGTGGTCAAGGGCGTGCGCTTTCGCGACCATCGCGACATGGGCGACATCGTCGAGCTGGCCGGGCGCTACCGCGACGCCGGCGCCGACGAACTGGTCTTCTACGACATCTCCGCGAGCCCGCAAAAACGCAGCGTCGACATCGCCTGGGTCGAACGGGTAGCGGAAGCCATCGACATTCCCTTCTGCGTCGCCGGCGGTATTCGCGACGTGGCCACCGCCCGCGCCGTGCTGCATGCCGGCGCCGACAAGATATCGGTCAACTCGCCGGCGCTGGAACGCCCGGCCCTGATCGGCGAACTGGCCGACGCCTTCGGCTCGCAGTGCGTGGTCGCCGGCATCGACTCCATCCGCGAGGACGGCCGCTGGCGCGTGCGCCAGTACACCGGCGACCCGGACAACATGGTCGACCCCCGACGCGACACGCTCAGCTGGGTCAAAGAGGTCCAGCGCCTGGGTGCGGGCGAGATCGTGCTCAACTGCATGGATTCCGACGGCGTGCGCGAAGGCTACGACGTCGAGCAGCTCTCGACGGTGCGCGCAATCTGCCGCGTCCCCCTGATCGCCTCCGGCGGCGCCGGCACGCGCGAGCACTTTCTCGAGGCTTTCAAGCAGGCCGACGTCGACGGCGCCCTGGCGGCTACCGTCTTCCACTCCGGTCAGATTGCCATTCGCGACCTGAAGGACTGGCTGCGCCATGAGGGTGTGATGGTGCGCTGGTGAAGGAAGGTTTCAGGTTTCAGGTTTCAGGTTTCAGGGGTGGCAGCTGAGAGGGATGCGGGTCGGCTGCGCCGTGAGATCGAAGAGTTCGCCGGTCGCGGATCCCGATCCGACAATGCGGCGAAGCCGCCCCGCACCGCTGGCCGATGCCTCCCCTGAAACCTGAAACCTGAACCCTGAAACCTTGATCAAACAACGGAGCCCCAACACATGACGAAGCAACGCGACCTCGAGAATCTCGATTGGAACAAAGGAGATGGATTGCTTCCCGCAATCGTGCAGGACGCCGACGACGGGCGGGTGCTGATGCTCGGCTACATGAACGCCGAGGCGCTCGAGGCCACGCGCTCGAGCGAGCGGGTGACCTTCTTCTCGCGCAGCAAGCAGCGCCTGTGGACCAAGGGCGAGAGCTCGGGCAATCACCTGGCGCTGGTCGATGTGCGCGTCGACTGCGACCGCGACACCCTGCTGGTGCTGGCCCGTCCCCACGGCCCGACCTGCCATACCGGCAGCGAGACCTGTTTCGGGGACGCGCGCCTGCCGGCGGTGGGCTTTCTCGCCGACCTCGAGCGCACGATCCAGTCGCGCGCGGGCACCGATCCGGCGTCAAGCTATACGGCGCGCCTGCTCGCCGAAGGCGTCAAGCGCTGCGCGCAGAAAGTCGGGGAGGAAGGTGTGGAAGTCGCGCTCGCCGCGGCTGCCGGCGAGCGCGAGGAACTGGAATCGGAAGCGGCCGACCTGCTCTACCACCTGCTGGTGTGCCTGCAGTCGGCCGGCAGTGACCTGGAATCAGTCGTCGATACCCTGATCAGGCGGCACAAGCGCTGAGTTCGAAACCGGCCTCGTAGTTGCGAAAGAAGTCGGTTTCTTCCTCCGCCTCGGCCAGTTCGGGGCGACCGAAGTAGTAACCCTGGAAGTGGGCAACACCGGCCTGGCGCAGCCATTCCAGCTCGGATTCGCGCTCGATGCCGGCGGCGATCGGCACGATGCCCAGCGCCTTGCAGCTGGCCACGACGCCGAGCACCATGGCCTGGCGCCGCAGGCTGCCGTGAATCCCGGCAATCAGTTCGCGGTCGAGCTTGACGAACTCCGGCCGCAGCACCGCCAGGCGCTTGAGGCCGGCTTCGCCGGTGCCGAAATTGTCGGCGGCAACGCGAAAGCCCCAGGCATTGGCACGAGCGCGCACTTCGGCGAGCTGGCGCGGGCTGCCCAGGCGTTCGAGGGAGTTGAACTCCAGCACGATCTGGCTCGGGCTGAAGCGGCTGGCTTCGACGGCCTCGGCGGTCGAGGCCAGCGCGGCCTCGAGGTTGTCCGGGTCGATCTCGGTGCAATTGATGTGCAGGTCGCCGCGAAGGCCGAGGCGGCTGGCTTCGCGGATGGCGCCCAGGCGGCAGGCCTGGTCGAAGTAGAAGAGGTTGTCCGGGCGAACAGAGGCGATGATCTGTGCCGGCGACTCGCCGGAGCAGCCGCGAACCAGGGCTTCATGACCGACCGTCCGGCCGCTCTGGCCGTCGACCAGGGGCTGAAAGGCAAAGCGGATACCGACATCGAGGACAGAAAGGTAGTCTTCGAGGCGCGTGTTGCTGTTGTCGAGATGCATTCCGGTCATGGTCCTTCCCCTTCCTAAGCTCTGTAGTGAGAGTTCTTGTCTGGGACCATTGTTGCAATCAGCGTGCCAAGCTTGTCGACCAACGTCCCGGCGACGACTTTAGCCGGCGCGGAAAGTGAACGGGTTCACGCTTATCGGCCTTGCCTGCGGACGCGCTGGCACGACCCGCCTGACCGGTTGCGGCGCGCCAGTGCCAATCTGCGTCAGCGAATGCGCTCGAGCAGTTGTCGCCGGCCGGCCAGCCGCGCCCAGAGGCGGCCGCAGACGAACCAGCACAGGAATGCCGCCTCGCGCAGGCTGGCGGCGAGATTGCCGGCAGCGAGGCGCCAGCGCGCCTCGGCGGCAACGGGCACGGCGTCCAGGCCGAGCTGGCGCGCGTAGGCCGTCACCCGGGCGAGGTGAAAACGGCTGCTCACGATCCCCAGCCTGGCCGCGGGCGGCAGCAGGCCGCGGGCATGGCGCAGGTTCTCGAACGTGTCGGTGGAAGCTTCCTCGAGCGCAATGCGGGCGGCGTCGAGGCCGCACTCGGATACCAGCCAGTCCCGCCCGACAGCGGCCTCGGAGGGCTCGCCGCCGCCGGCCAGCAACAGCCGGACGCCGGGCTGCTCGGTGGCCAGGCGGGCGGCGCGGCGCAGGCGCTGACGATAGATCTTCGAGGGCCGGCCGGCATCGAGCACGTATCCGCATACGATCAGCCAGTCGAGGCAGACCCGATCATCGCTTCGCACGGCCCGGTAGAGCACCCAGGCCCAACTCGCCAGAAAGACCAGTCCGCCGCTGGCGAGCAGCATCAGCATGCTGACCAGCAGCGATTCGCGCAGGGGCGGATCGGCGAGGGCGCCGCGCAGGCTCAGGTTCGATACGGTACTCATCGCTGGCCGGCCTTTCGCATTAAAAACGACGCCATATAATGTCAGGCGACATCCGGGATTGCGAGCACCCCTCGCCCTGCCTATACTGGCGCACCCCTTGCAGCGGCCCGCGCGGCGCGCCCGGAATACCTCGAACCGCATGAAAGACCTGCATATTGCCGCCATGACCCTGACCTGTGCCGCCGGCACCGGTCTCGACGCCGTCCGCTCGGCCCTGGCCGAAGGCCGCAGTGGCCTGCGCCCCAACGACTACCCGCACTGCGGCCTCGAGACCTGGATTGGTCGGGTCGAGGGCGTGGAAGGCATCACCCTGACGGGCGATCTTGCGCGCTTTCAGTGCCGCAACAACCAGCTCGCCGAGCTGGCCCTGCAGCAGGACGATTTTCGCGCCCGGGCCGCGGCCCTGCTCGAGCGCCATCGCCCCGAGCGCGTCGCCTGCGTGGTCGGCACGTCCACGGCCGGCATCAGCAGCACGGAACGCGCCTACCGCGAGCTCGATGCCAACGGCGAGTTCCGGGACGAGCACGTCATGCCCTGGGTGCACACGCCGCATACGTCAGCCGCTTTCGTCGCCGCGGCCCTGGGCCTGGAAGGGCCGGTACAGACCGTCTCCACCGCCTGCTCGTCCTCGGCCAAGGTCTTCGCCACCGCCGCGCGCCTGATCGAGTCCGGCTGGGCCGATGCCGCGGTGGTCGGCGGCGTCGACAGCCTCTGCCTGTCGGTGCTCTACGGCTTCCATTCCCTGGAGCTGGTCTCGCCCGATCCCTGCCGACCCTTCGACCGCCGCCGCAACGGCCTCAACCTGGGCGAAGCGGCCGGTTTCGCTATCGTCGAGCGCGCGCCCGATGATTCGCTCGCCCGGCTGCTCGGCTGGGGCGAGACTTCGGACGCCCATCACATGGCCTCGCCCCACCCCGAAGGCGCCGGCGCGATCGCGGCGATGCGCCGGGCGCTGGACCGCGCCGGCATGGCGCCCGGGGAGATCGGCTACGTCAACTGCCACGGCACGGCCACCCCCATGAACGACCGCATCGAGACCGCCGCGCTCAAGACCGTCTTCGGCGCGCCGCCGCCGGCTGGCTCGACCAAGGCCTGGACCGGCCATACCCTGGGCGCGGCCGGCATCACCGAAACCGTGTTCAGCGCCCTGACCCTGGTCGACGCTTACCTGCCCGCCAGCCTCAACTGCGATGAACCCGAGCCGGAAGCGGCCGACTTCATCCTGCGCGCGGGCCGGCGCGAGAAGGTCGACGCGGTGATGTCCAATTCCTTCGGCTTCGGCGGCTCCAACTGCACACTGATCCTGGGGGCGGCATGAGTGAAAACCTCCGCATTCTCGGCTGCGGCCTGAGCGCCCCGGGTCTTCCGGATATCGACGCCCTGTCGCAGGTCCTTGCCGGCGCCGAGCTGGGCGAGGAAAAGCCCGGCAGCGCCAGCATCTCGCTGCTGTCACCGCGCGAGCGCCGGCGTTGCCCGGAGACCGTGCGCCTGTCCATGGCAGCGGCCGAACAGGCCTGCCGCGCGGCCGGTGTCGAACCCGCCGAGCCCGACGCCGTGTTCAGCTCGGGCATGGGCGACCTGGCCATCAGCGATTACATGTGCCGCACCCTGGCGGATACGCCCGATCTGCTCTCGCCGATGCGCTTCCACAACTCGGTGCACAACGCCGCGGCCGGCTACTGGTCGATCGGGTCGGGCGCGCGCGGCGATGTCACCGCGCTCAGCGGCGCGACCGATAGCCTGGTCGCCGGGCTGATCGAAGCCGACAGTCGCGTGCGGGTCGAAGGCCGGCCGGTGCTTCTCGTCGTCTACGACGCCGCCGCCGACGGCCCCATGCGCGCCGTCTGGCCGGCGCGCTATCCCTTTGCCTGTGCATTCGTCATCGGCAATGCTGACGGCGAGGGCGGCGCCATGACGCTCGCGCCCGAACACGGCATCGACGCAGACGACTGTCCGCCGCTGCCCGCCGCGCTTGCCGAAAGAGTGACCGACAACCCGGCCGCCCGCGGCCTCCACCTGCTCGCCCTGGCCCTCGGTCATCACCACGGGCCGCTGCGCCTGGCCGCACGACAGGGCCCGGGGCTGCGCATCGAAGCGGCGGCATGACGACCGCCGCGGTCATCCCGGCCCACAACGAAGTCCGCACCATCCGGCCCCTGGTGGAAGCCGTGCGCGAGAAGGTCGACCTCGTCATCGTCGTCGACGACGGCTCGAGCGACGGCACCGGCGCGGCGTTGGCCGACCTCGACATCCGCCTGATTCGCCACGACAGCGCCGGCGGAAAGGCCGCGGCCCTGGCGACCGGCTTCCAGGCGGCGCTATCGGCCGGCGCGCAGCTGGTGGCCACGCTCGACGGCGACGGCCAGCACGAGCCCGGGGAGCTCGACCGCCTGCTGCACGCCGCGCGACAATACCCCGACCACCTGGTCGTCGGCGCCCGCATACGCCAGCGCCATCGCCAGCCGGGCATCCGTCGCTTCGCCAACCGTTTCGCCGATTTCTGGATCTCCTGGGCCGGCGGCCAGCGCCTGCCCGACAGCCAGAGCGGCTACCGCGTCTACCCGCGCGGCCTGATCGAGCAGGTCCGGCCCTCGACCGCCCGGCGCCACGGCTTCGTCTTCGAAACCGCCATGCTGATCGACGGCGCGCGCGCCGGCTACCCGGCCGTGGCCGTCGAGATCGACAGCATCTACCGCGACAATGCCCGGGCCAGCTACTTCCGCCCCGGACGCGACGTGTGGGAGATCTTCTGGTTCGTGTTCCGGCGTATCCTGCTCGCCGGCCTGTATCCGCGCGGTCTCTGGCGCATGCTCACCCGCCCGGCGCGCTTTGCCTGAAGGCTAGACCCCGGGGTAGACCCGGTGGTCCTCGTAGACCGAGCGGTCGTGGAAGGGCATGTCGGCGACGTCCCCCGGCCCGATGCCCAGCTTCTCGTCAACCCGGCGCAGTTCGTCGATCAGTTCCCGCCGCCGTTCGCCGTCGATATGCCGCCGCTTGAGCGCCGACAGGGTCGACTTGCGCGAGCGCTCGAGCGACAGCCGCTCCTTGCGCGAGAGTTCTTGCGCGGCCGAATGCGCCCGCCCCGCGTTTCGGGTCCGCTCGCTGGTCCGTCCCCCGCCGGCAGTGGTCGAGGCACGCTCCGGCGGGTCGACCGCGGCAGCCGCCGGCCCGGCCTCCGGGGCCCGGTGGCCCTGGTGGGGACTGGCGTCGACCTTCTCCTCGCTGCCCGTGTCGGATCCACAGGGCAGGTCCGAAAAGGTGACCGAACCGTCGCGCCCCTCGCAGCGATAGACCTGCTGCGCCCCGGCAACGGACGCAGCGAGCGCGAAAACCAGGGTCAGTGCAATGGCGGCTTTACGGGTTTCCATGGGTTTTCCTCCTGCGCTGCATGGTGACAATCTAGCAAGTACCAGCGCCCCGTCCCAGTCGGAGAATCGCCCGAATCCGTGTAGGAATCCGCGCCGGCTCGCCGCCACGATCCATCGATCGGTCACGGCCCGAGGGCTATAATCCGTCCATGACAAAGACACCCGCATCTCCGAGCCCCGAAACCGACGTCGTCATCCTCGGCGGCGGCCTCGCCGGACTCACGCTCGCCCTGCAGCTCAGGCAGGCTGACCCGGCGATTCGCGTGACGGTCGTCGAACGCAACCGCCACCCGGTGCCGGAAGCCGCGCACAAGGTCGGAGAATCGACGGTCGAAATCGCCGCCGACTACTTCGCCAACGTGCTCGGCCTGGCCGAACACATCGAGAACGATCAGCTGCGCAAGTACGGCCTGCGCTTCTTCTTCCATGCCGGCCGCCACGACGACCTCGCAGAGGCGGCGGAACTGGGCGCGTCGCGGCTGTTGACCGTACCCAGCTACCAGCTCGACCGCGGCATTTTCGAGAACCATCTCGGCCGGCGCGCCCGCGAGCTCGGCGTCGAATTCATCGACGGCGCCCGCGTCACCGCCACCGAGCTGGCCGCCGACGGCAACGGACACCATCGGGTGCAGATCGAGCACGACGGCCGGCCGGCCGTGCTCGAGGCCCGCTGGGTGGTCGACGCCATGAGCCGGGCCTCGCGCCTGCGCCGCAGCCTCGACCTGGTCGAGGACAACGGCCACCACTGCTCGGCGGTGTGGTTCCGCATCGACCGGCGCATCGACCTCGGCGAGTGGAGTTCGGACCAGGCCTGGGCGGATCGCTGCAGCCAACTGCCGCGCTGGCTGTCGACCAACCACCTGATGGGCCGCGGCTACTGGGTGTGGCTGATCCCGCTGGCTTCCGGCTCGACCAGCGTCGGCATCGTCTTCGACAACGCCCTGCACGATTTCGAGTCGCTCAAGTCCTACGACGGCGCCATGGACTGGCTGGCAGAACATCAGCCGCGCTGCCATCGCGCCGTTCGCGACGCCGGCGGCGAACTGCAGGACTTCCGTTACCTGCGTCATTTCTCGCACGGCGCGCGCGCCGTCTATTCCGGCCAGCGCTGGGCCCTGACCGGCGAGGCCGGCGTCTTTCTCGATCCCTTCTACTCGCCCGGCAGCGACTTCATCGCCCTGTCCAACACCTTCGTCACCGACCTGATCGTGCGCGAGACGGCCGGCGAGAAGATCGCCCGGCGGGCCCGGCTCTACGAGCGCACCTACCTGTCCTTCTACGAGTCCTCGCTCGCCCTCTACCGCGGCCAGTATCCGCTGTTCGGCCATTTTCGGGCGATGAGCGCCAAGACCGTCTGGGACTACGCTTACTACTGGGGCGTGCTTGCCCTGCTGTTCTTCGCCCGCCGCACCACCGACATGGGCTTCATCGCCCGCCACGGAGAATCGCTCGAGCAGCTGCGGCGGATCAACGTCGAAGTCCAGGCGATGCTGCGCCGCTGGGCCGAGGTCGAACCCAACCACGAGGCGCCCGGCGTGCTGGTCGACCAGTCGGCCTCGCCGCTGTTGGTGCGGCTCAACCGCGAATTGACCGAAGTGCGCGACGATACCGACGAAGCGCTCGGCCGGCGACTCGCGGCCAACGCCGACATGCTGCACGCCCTGGCGCTGCGCCTGCAGGCGATCGCGCCGGCGCCCGCGCGCGCCGAACTGCAATCGGCCGATGCTTCGCGTCAAAGCAACGAGGACTTGCTCGCCGGGCTGCCCACGGCCCTGACCGAGCCGCCCGTCGATCGGCCCGAAGCCGCCGTCAGCCTCGGCTGACCGCCTCGATCTCGACCAGCAGGTCGCGGCGGCAGACATCCCCGCGCAATCCGGCCAGGCGCGCTTCGGGCCAGCGCGCGCGCAGGCGCTGCTCCACCAGCGGCCAGTCGCCTGCGTGGCGCAGGTAAACGCGCAACAGGCTGTCGGCGTCGAAATCACCCAATCCCGGACGACCGAGCTGCCCAGCCGCCTCCGACAACAGGGTCTCGAGATTGCGCACGACTTCCGCCAGCTGGGCCTCGACGTCGCCGGCGTGCAGGGTGCGGTGGCCGACCACGCTGGCCGTGCCCGAGATCATCAGCAGGGCCGAGTCACCCGGGCCGCCCACGGCGGTGGCGCGAGCAAATGACGGGCTGCGCGGCCCGTACTCGCGGGGATAGCGGAAGGCGCTGACCTGGCGCGGATTCTCGATGTTGATACCGGGCTCGGGCGCGCACAGCAGGTAGATTCTCAGGCGCGGCTCGTCGCCGCCGATGGCGGTGCCGGCGCACAGCTCACGCTCACCGTAGCCGGCCTTCTCCAGCGCCGCCGCGCGGCCCAGGCAGAACCGGCGGTAGCGCTCGGCGTCGCCGTCGCCCTCGTTGATGGCCGGCAGGTAATTCCAGGCGCGTAGCAGCTGGCGGCAGCCGGCCTCGGCCGCGACCGAAAGCAGCCGTCCGTAAGCGGCCTCGACCGCCTGGTTCGGATCCGACGCGGGATCGTCAGGCTGCTCGAGGGCCAGGAAAAGCAATTCGCCCGCGCGCCGCCAAGTGATGTCGCCGACCGCGCCGGTGGTCACCGCCGCGTCGGCGTACCAGCATTCCTCGCGCAGGTCGCCGCCGAGCCACGCCAGCCCGCAGCCGGCCAGGCCCGGCTGCGGCCGCGCCAGGGCAAAGCCCAGCAGCGCCGAGCCCTCGGCCGAGCGTTCGGGCCTGACCGAAAGGTCACCCGGCAAATCAACGGCGGCAGCGCTATGCGGCACGGTCAAAGTCCAGTTCGGCGTTGCGCAGGCGCTGGCGCCGCGCCCGAATGGCGTCGGGCAGATTGCGCAGGCTCAACAGGGCGTAGATCAGGCGGAACAGTCGCAGCCGCCGCCGCACGCGACCGTTGTCGTGCAGGTCGCCGGCGAGCACCGAAATCACCGCCTGGCGCAGACCGAAGACATTGCTCGGATTGAGAAACAGGTGCCGCATGGCCGGGGCCGGGAAACGGTAGATGAACCAGCACAACTCGCGCACGCCCCGCCGGACCTTGCGGCGGTAGCTGCGACGCGCCCGCGCCGCCGCGGCCCGGTCGCCGGCGAGCTCGGCGCGCACCACGGCCGCCCCCAGCCGGGCGCTGTACATGGCGAAGAACACACCCGACGAAAAGACCGGATCGACGAACATGCCAGCGTCGCCCACCAGCAGCCAGCGCGGCCCCATCAGCCGGCGGGTGAAATAGGAATAATTGCCCGTGGCGGTAATCGGCGAGGCGGGCTCGGCGCCGAGCATGCGCTCGCCCGCGTGCGGGTTGAGCGCCAGGGTTGCGAAGAAGAAGTCCTCGACGTCGCGACCGCGCCGGCGCAGGTAGTCGGGGTTACACACCGCGCCGACGCTCATCACGCCGTCGGCGAGCGGAATCATCCAGATCCAGCCGTGCTCGAACCAGTAGATGCTGATGTTGCCGGCCGCCTCGCCGTCGCGCCGCGGCACGTTGCGGAAATGCCCGTAGAGCGCCGCCGTGCCGTGTTTGCGGTTGCGCCGCTGTAGCTCGAAGCGCTTCGCCAGCAAGGCATCGCGGCCGCTGGCGTCGACCACGAAGCGCGCCTTCAGGCACTGCTCGGCACCGGCGTGCTCGACGGTCAGTTCGGGTTCGCCGGACTCGAAGTCGATCTGCCGCACGCGGGCGTTCTGCCACGCCTGCGCGCCGCCGGCGGCGGCGTGCTCGAACAGCATCCGGTCGAACTCCGAGCGCCGAACCTGCCAGGCGTGCCCGCAACCTTCCGGAACATCCAGGGCCTCGTCGAAGCGAATGTCGTGGCGCTTTTCCTCGGCGGCGTCGCAGGTGAAGTCCGCACCCGGCTTGAACACCCCCAGGTCCGCCACGCGATCGGCCAGACCCAGCTCGCGGAGGATCTTCATGTTGTGGGGCAACAGCGACTCGCCGATATGAAAGCGCGGGTGTTCATCCCTTTCCAGCAGGGCGACCGACAACCCGTCCCGGGCCAGCAGGCTGGCCATCGTCGAGCCGGCGGGCCCGCCGCCGACGACGGCCACATCCACCCGTCCGGGCAGCCGGGACGGGCCGCCTTCAGGGTACGGGTGCTGGGGGACGGCGGATATGACTGGCATCTTCCGTATTATAATGTCGTTACAAGTCCGATACCGACGCCGACCGCCGCCCCGGACGGGCCGCGGCGCAACCCGAACATCATCATTCCTTGACCGACGACCCGGGCGCGACGGACGCATCAACCGTCGTTCACCGGGAGGAGCAGACATGAGCACACAGCAGTCGCCGCAGGAACACGAACTGGCCGAACTGATCGTCAGTTCGCTCAACCTCGAGGACCTCTCCCCCGGCGAGATCGAGCCCGAGAAACCGCTATTCGGCGGTGAGTACGGGCTCGATTCGATCGACGCCCTCGAACTGGCCGTGGCCATTTCCAAGCAGTACGGCGTCCAGCTCAAGGCCGATGACGAACGCAACCGGCATGCATTCGCCAATCTGCGATCGCTCAACGAGCACGTTCAGTCCCTGCGCGAGCAGGGCTGAACGCAGGCCGAAGCGGCTCGCATTCCCCATGCCTCGCTGGCGCCTGATTGCCCTGGCTCTCTACCCCGTCGTGGTCTACGCCTCGCTGCAGCTCGGTCGGCCGGAACTGCGCTCGCTGTGCCTGCCGTTGCTGGCCTTGCTGTTCCTGCCGCTACTGCCGGGCCGGGCCGGGCGTGTCTTGCTGATGGCGGGCGCGCTGGCGCTGGCGGCCATCGCGCTGTTCCTGCCCGCCCTGGCGCTGTGGCCTCCGGGGCTGATCTTCGTCGCGATGGGCCTGTGGTTCGCCGCCACCCTGCGTGAAGGCCAGACCCCCGTCATCGAACGCTTCGCGCAGCTGGTTCACGACGGCAACGGCACCGAGGCGCCGACCCACGCCGGTGCCTGGCTGAGGGGCTGGACCCTGGGCTGGGCGGCGGTGCTCTCGGCCATCGGCGTGGTCGCCCTGTGGCTGGCCGCCTTCGATCACGTGCAGGCCTGGCTGATCTGGGTCGTGGTCGGCGCACCGGCGATCATGCTGGGCACCCTCTGGCTAGAATTACTACTGCGCCGACGGGTTTTTCCCGACGACGAGCATCCCGGCCTGATTCGCTTCCTGCTGGACGTCGCGCGCATTCAACCGCATCATTTCGCCCGATGAGCAAGATACCCCTGACAACCCGGGCGCTGGACGAACTCGTCATGCTGCACGCGGACGAGCCGATCAGCGTGGGCCGCTTCATCGCCCAGGCCGAGGCGCTGTCCCGTCGCCTGCCGGGGCGTGCGCCGGTGATCAACCTGTGCCAGGACCGTCACGCCTTCAGTGTGACCTTTGCCGCCAGCGTGATGGCCGGCGGCTGCAACCTGTTGCCGGCCAATCGCCTCGAGGCCACGATCGACGACCTCCACGACGCCTTCGAAGGCGCCGTGATCGTGGCCGAGTGCGCCCTCGAAGGCTTCAAGGGGACGATCATCGATCCCGCCGAGGCCCTTTCGGTAGCCGACCGCGCCGCCGCCATCCCGCAGATCCCGGCCGACCAGTTGGCCGCCGTCGTGTTCACCTCCGGCAGCACCGGGGGGGCTTCGCGCATCGACAAGACCTGGCGCACCCTGCACGACAGCAGCCTGATCAACCTCGCACAGCTGGACCCGCCGCGCGGCGCCCGCGTGCTGGCCACGGTGCCGCCCCAGCACATGTGGGGTCTGGAAACCTCGGTGCTCATGCCCTGGTTCGGCCCGCTTACCGTCAGCTCGGCCCATCCCTTTTTCGTCGCCGACATCTGCCGGGAACTGGCGCGCATCGAGCAACCCCGGGTACTGGTCTCGACCCCCGTCCACCTGCGCGCGCTGGTCGAGTCGGGTGTCGACCTGCCGGATATCGAGACCGTCTACTCGGCCACCGCCCCGCTGAGCCGCTCCCTGGCACGCCGCATCGAGCGGGCCACCGGCGCGAGAGTCGTGGAAATATACGGCTGCTCCGAAACCGGCTGCCTGGCCCGGCGCCAGACCGCCCGGGTCCGCGACTGGCAACTGTTCGACGCCTTCGAACTCACCCCGGACGGCGACGGCACCGTCGCCACCGCGCCGCACCTGCCCGGGCCGGTGCGCCTGATGGACCACCTCGAGTTTCGCAGCAACGACAGCTTCCGCCTGCTGGGCCGGCACAGCGACCTGGTGAACATTGCCGGCAAGCGCGCTTCCCTGGCCGAGCTGACCGGCATCCTGCTCGACATCCCGGGCGTGCTCGACGGCGTCATTTTCCAGCCGCCCGAACACGAGGACGGTCCGGCGGCGCGACTCGCCGCGCTGGTGGTCGCACCCAACCTGGAAGCGGCCGATATTCGCCGCGCCCTGGCCCGCCGCATCGACCCGGCGTTCATGCCGCGCCCGCTGCGCCTGGTCGAGCAGCTGCCGCGGGCGGAAACCGGCAAGCTGCCGCGCCAGTCGCTGCTGCAGTTCTTCGCCCGAACCTGCAGGCAGGCAGGATGAACCCGGTCGACGTCATCTGCCGCATTCCGGCCGACCACCCCTCGCTGCCGGGGCATTTCCCCGGTCAGCCGATCGTGCCCGGGGTGGTTCTGCTCGAACTGGTGCAGCGCCAGGCCGCCGCGCTGGCGGGCTTTCGCGAGGGCGCCACGCGCTGGCAGCGCGTCAAGTTCCTGCGCCCGGTTCGCCCCGAGCAGGCCATCCACCTGCATATCGAGGGAGCGGCCGATCAGTTTTCGTTCACCATCCGGACCGAAGACGGTGAAACCGTCGCCCGCGGACAGTGCCGTCATGGCCCACTGGCGTGAACGCCCCGAGGGCGGCAACCGCTTCTGGCTCGCCCTGATTCGATGGTGCATCCTGAACGTCGGGCGGGGATTCGCCCGGCTGTGCCTGCTTCCCACCACCCTTTACTTCTTTCTGGTTCGGGGCCCCGAGCGACGCGCCTCGCGCGAATGGCTGGCCCTGGTCGGGGCGCCGCGGCAAGGCGGGTGGGGCGTGCTGATCCACATCTACACCTTCGCCGTGACCATCGTCGACCGGGTGCTGCTGCTGGCCGGTCGCGGCAACGAGCTCGACGTTCGCCCCGAGGGCGTCGAGGCGCTGCATGAACTGCTCGATGACGGCCGCGGGTGCATGCTGCTGGGCTCGCACCTGGGCAGCTTCGAGGCGATTCGCGTGTTCAGCCGCCAGGCGCCGCCGCAGTACCGCAGGCTCAAGGTGGTGATTGACCGCGACCAGAATTCGCTCATGACGCAGATGATGGAAGAACTCCTGCCCGACATCCGCGACACCGTCATCGACGCGCGCCAACCCGGCCCCGCCATCGTGCTCGAAGCCGGCGGCGTGATGGAATCCGGGGGCATGGTCGCCATGCTCGCCGATCGCACCTGGGCGAGCGAAGCGGCCGTCGACGTCACCTTCCTCGGCCGGCCGACCCGGCTGCCCGCCGCGCCGCTGGCCATCGCCGACACCCTCGAGGTGCCCGTGGTGATGGTCTT
This sequence comes from Wenzhouxiangella indolica, assembly GCF_042310355.1. Lineage (NCBI taxonomy): Bacteria > Pseudomonadati > Pseudomonadota > Gammaproteobacteria > Chromatiales > Wenzhouxiangellaceae > Wenzhouxiangella > Wenzhouxiangella indolica. The sequence continues at coordinate 111,509 of NZ_JBHJMR010000008.1, forward strand.
CGGGCTCTACGAAGGCCGCGGCCGCTACCGGCTGGTGTTCGAACGGCTGCCGCGACCGACCGAACGCGCGCGCAGCCGCAGCGAGCGCCGCCGGGCACTGAACGAGGGCGTGCAGCACTATGCCGAGCGCCTGGAGCACTACGCCCGACAATACCCTTACAATTGGTTCAACTTCTATGACTTCTGGACTGCTGACACTGATCCTGCTGCTCGCGACGGCAAGCGCTGAGGCCGGCGAGTCGCTCGACGAACTCGTCGCCGCCGTGGCCCCCGAGGGGGATCGCGCCGAGCTCGATTTCCGCGAGACCCGCCAATCGCCGCTGCTGTCCGAGCCGCTGGTGGTGACCGGGCGAATGTGGCGCAACCGCCGCGGGCAACTGGTGCGCGAAACCGTCGAACCGCGCCAGGCGACCTACACCCTGACGTCGAGCATGATCGTGATCGAGCGCCCGGGGCAGTCGCCGCGCAACCACAGCCTGGCGCACGTGCCCGAGCTGGCGGTGCTCTACCACGGCCTGTCCGCCCTGCTCGGCGGGGATGCCGACGCCCTGCGGGAACGTTTCGAACACGAACTCAGGCACGAGGAAACCGGCTGGCGGCTGCTGCTGCGACCGCGCGACGAGTCGCTGGCCGAGCGCGTCACGGCCCTGTCGCTGAGCGGTGAGGCCGATCGGCTCCAGCGCTTCGAGCTGGAACTGGCCGACGGCGAGACCATCGAAACCGAGTTGAGTCGCCGGCCGTGAGACACCTCTGGCGTCCGCTGCTGGCCTTGCTGGTGCTGGCGGGCGCCGGGTTCTTCACCTTCGCCGGTCTCGAGCTCGATTACCGGCTCGACGCCTTCCTGCCGGCCCCCGGCACGGCGCAGCAGGAAATCGTGGTCGACCAGGTCTCCGGCGGCAGCGCCGGTCGCCTGATTCTCGCCGCCGTGGAAGGCGGCAGCCCGCCGGATCTGGCGCAGGCCAGCCGCCGCCTGGCCGAGCAGTGGCGCGGGCTCGAAGGCGTCGAGCGCGTCGACAACGGCAACTGGTCGGACGACGACGCCCTGGTCGAAAAGCTCATGCAGGCGCGCTTTGCCCTGGTCCCGGACGTGGCCGGGCGCGTGCAGCCCGATGCCGTCGCCGACGCGCTCGATCAGCGCCTGTCCGACCTGGCCTTCGCCGGGCAGCGCGTCGAAAACCTGATCGCGCGCGATCCGCTCGGCCTGGTCGAAGCGCTGGGCGCCGAGCTGTCCGCCGCCGGGCGCATCCGGACCGTCGACGGCATGTGGTTCGACGACGCCGGCGAGCGCGCGCTGCTGCTCGTACACTCCGCCCACGCGCCCTTTGCCGTCGACGCGCAGTCGAGCCTGCTGCAGTCCTTGCGCGCAGGCTTCGACCAGGCCGCGCCGGACGCCCTCGAACTGGTGCTCGCCGGCGCGCCCGTCATCGGCGTGGCCAGCGCCGAGGCTTCCCGCGCCGACGCCTTGCGCCTGAGCCTTTGGGGAAGCGCGGTGGTGCTGCTCGTGCTGGCCTTCGCCTGGCGTTCGGCCAGTGCGATGCTGGCCGGCGCCGTACCCCTGGCCGCCGGCGTGGTCTGCGGCCTGGCGGTGACGGTTCTGGCCTTCGGCCAGGTGCACGGCCTGACCCTGGCCTTCGGCTTCACCCTGCTGGGCGTGGCGCTGGACTATCCGGTTCACCTGTTCGGTCACGCCGACCGTCGGGCCTTGTCGGCCACCGCGCGCAATATCCGCGCACCACTTCTTCTGGGCGTGATGAGCACGCTGATTGCCTACGTCGCCATCTGGCTGTCCAACAGCCCCGGCCTGGCCCAGCTCGGTGCCTTCTCGGCCGCCGGCCTGGCCGGTGCCGCGGTCGCCACGCTGTTGCTTCCGGCCCTCGACCCGGCCCTGCCGCGGCGGGTGCAGCCGACGCGGGTGCGACCGGTCAACTGGCCGGCCGTCCCGGTGCTGCTGGGCCTGGCCGCGCTGGCTTTCCTCGTCTGGCAGGGCGAGGCGCGCTGGTCCAACGACCTGTCGCGCCTGAGCCCGATCGACCGCGAACAGATCGAAGTCGACCGCGACCTCCGGGCCGCGCTCGGCGGCGGCGACGTGCGCTACCTGATTGCCGCCGGCGGCGAAACCCCGGACGCGGCGCTGCGCGCGGCCGAAGCGACCACCGAGCTGCTCGAGCAGGCCCGCGACGAGGGCCTGATCGAACACTGGCAGACGCCGACCGACTGGCTGCCGTCGAGCGCCCGCCAGCGCGAGCGCCTGTCGGCCTGGCCGGCCGCGGAGGAAATGCGCGAGCGCCTCCAGGCCGCCGATGCCGGCTTTCGGGCCGAAGCCTTCGACCCCTTCCTCGAGGACCTCGCGCAAGCGCGCGAGCGCGGTCCGATCGGGCGCGCGTTCTGGCAGGCCACGCCCCTTGCGGCGCGCCTGGATACCCAGCTGCGCCAGACCACCGACGGCTGGCGCGCGCTGATCACGCCGGTGGGCCTGGACAACCCACAGGCCCTGGCGCAGTTGCTGGCGCGCGGCGAGACCCCGGCGGAACTGGTGGACCTGGCGGCGGGGTCGGAGGCCATGGTGGCGGCATGGCGCCGCGACGCGGGCCTCAGCCTGGGCATCGCCGCCGGGATCATCCTGCTGCTGCTGGGCCTGCGGCTGCGCCGACCGTCCGAAATCCTGGCGGTGGCCCTGCCGCCGGCGGCAGCCGTGCTCGTCACGGCAGCGGCAATGAGTCATTTCGGCGGCGGTCTGAGTATCGTGCACCTCATCGGTCTGCTGCTGACCGCGGGCATCGGGCTCGACTTCGCGCTGTTCTCGCGCAGCTTCCGCGGCGACCCGCCGGCGGTGGCGCGCAGCCGGCGCGCCATCGATACCTGCGCGCTGTCGACCGGCGGCGTGTTCTTCGTGCTCGGGCAGTCCAGCATCGGCCTGCTGCAGATGCTGGGCTTGACCGTGGCGCTGGGCATTTTGCTATCGTGGCTGTTTACCCGAATCGGTCAGCCCCGGTGAACGAATCATTGACGGACATCGCATCGCGCATTCCCCACGCCGGCGCCATGGTGCTGATCGACGAGGTCGTCAGCCACGACGAGGCGCGCATCACCTGCCGCGCCCGGACCGGCGCGCTCGATGAGCACCCCCTCGGCCGCAAGGGCCAACTCCCGGCAACCGCCCTGGCCGAGTACGGTGCCCAGGCCATGGCCGTGCACGGCAGCCTGCTGGCGGCCAGCGACGCGCCGCCGCGCGAGGGCCGCCTGGTCGCCCTGCCCGAGCTCGAGCTGGGCGTCTGGGCACTGGAAGCCCCGGCCGAGCTGACCATTCACGCCGAGCGCGTCGGCGGCAGCGCCGTCGGCGAGGTCTACGAATTTCAGGTCCTGGCCGACGAACACGAACTGGCGCGCGGACGGGCCACGGTCATGTTCCCCGTGCCGGGCGCGGCGGCATGAGCCGCAGACGGGGCGGGCACCGGCCCGAAGACAGCCGCGCGCTGGTCACCGGCGGCTCCGGCGAAATCGGCGCGGCCATCTGTCGCGCCCTCGCCGCCCAGGGCCATCACGTGCTGGTTCACGCCGGCCGGGGCCTCGAGCGGGCCGAAGCCGTGGTCGGGGATATCGAGGAAAGCGGCGGACGGGCCGAGGCGGTGCAATTCGATCTCGCCGACGGCGAAGCCACGCGCGCGGCCGTCGCGGGCCTGGTCGAGACCGCACCGCTGGCGGTGGTCGTGCACAACGCCGGTATCCACGACGACACCCCGATGGCGGGCATGTCGCCCGAGCAATGGCGCCGGGTCATGACCGTCAACCTCGACGGATTCTTCAACGTCGTGCAGCCGGCGCTGCTGGGCATGGCCCGACTGCGCTGGGGCCGGATCGTCGCCGTCTCCAGCGTCGCCGCGCGCATCGGCAATCGCGGCCAGGTCAACTACGCCGCGGCCAAGGCGGGCCTGCACGGCGCGGTCGCCTCGCTGGCGCGCGAAATGGCCAGCCGCGGCATCAGCGCCAACGCGATCGCGCCGGGCGTGATCGACACCGGCATGCTGGGCGAACTCGACCACGAGGGCCTGCTGGCCGCCATACCGGCCGGGCGCTTCGGCCGGCCGGATGAAGTGGGCGCGCTGACGGCCTTCCTCTGTTCGGAGGCCGCCGGCTACGTCAACGGCCAGGTGATCGGGGTAGACGGCGCCATGGCACCGGGTTGACGAAGCCCCGCTCGGTAAGTTTTTCGGACTCCCCGATGGGGGATCCGTAACCGTCTCGGCTATAGCGATGGATTGGACTGGAAAATTGGTACTTGTGATTTGCTCCTTCGACCAATCGGCTGCACGTTCCATCCATCCGGCGCAGGCCGGCGTTAGTCAAGCCGCCTCTTCCGGAGGGGGATCACTCTCGGCTTCTTCCGTGTCTTCCTGCGTTTCGGCGGCCTCGGGCTCTTCTTCGGTCGCGTCGTCTTTCTCGTCCTTCTCCAGCAGGCTGCGCAGGAGGCTGCGGCCGGCTTCGCGGCGGCGCTCGCGCTCGTCGGGTTCGTCGGCCTCCCGGGCGGCTTCGCCTTCTTGCTGGCCCGCTTGATCCTGCCCGGCTTCGGCGTCTTGCGACTCCGGGCCTTCGTCGTCATCGCCCTCCAGCGCCTCGAGCAGGCGGCGGCCCAGTTCTTCGCGGATGACGCCCTCGGCCAGGGAAGCCAGGTCGACGCGCACCGTCGGCCGGGTCAGCTCGCCGGAGATGCTCAGCGGTATCCGACCACCGGTCGAGCGCCGCAGGGCCGACGGCAGGCGCTGGGTCAACTCCTCGCCCAGGTCCAGCGCCAGGGCATAGTCGACGCGATTCGCACCCAGGTCGATGCGCCCCTGGCCGGTGGCGCCGTAACCGGCGGCCGACAGGGTCAGGTTGGGCAGCTCGACCACGCCGTCCTCGATGCGCATGCCGCCGTCGAGGGTCCGAAAGCGCGTCTCGCCGCCGAAGCTGCGCGCGATGTTGCCGAGGTTGTCGGAGGTCAGCTCCTGATCGATCAAGGCCTGCAGGTCCACGCCCTGGAGCACCCCCTCGGCGATGGCGAAGTTGCCGCTGCCGTCGAGCGAAGCGAGCATCTGCTCGGGACTGAAGCCGCTGAAGCGCACGTCCATGGTGAACTCGCCCTCGCCGTCGACCGGCGACTGGCCGGTGAACAGCGCGGCCAGTTCGGCCACGCGAATGCCGGACAGGCTGGGGCTGAGCACCACTTCGGGCGGCTGCCGGGTAAAGTCGACGCCGGCGCTGCCCCGGAACTGCCCACCGAACAGGCGCGCCGTCAGCGGGTCGAGCGTCAGTTCGCCGCCGGTCAGCCGGCTGCGCGCGGAGACTTCGGTCAGGCGCGCGCCCTCGGCCAGCACCAGCTCGTCCAGTTCGAGCGAGAAGGCAAGGTCGAACATCTCCAGGGCGCTGAAATCATCGCCCGGCCCTTCTTCCGCGCCCGAGCCGGACTCGCTCGTCTCCTGTGCGCCTTCGGGCACGAGCCGGGTCAGGTCCAATCGCTCGCCCGTGACCGCCAGCCGGCCGCCGATGCGCTCACCGATGGTGGCTTCGCCGTCTAGCATCAGCGCCTGGCCGTTGAGCGAAAGGCGGGCCGACGGCAGGTTGGCGCGAACCACCTCGCCCAGGGTTGCAGTGATCGCCTGGTCGGCCGACAGATCCGCCGTCAGGCCGTCCAGCTCGATGCGATTGGCAAAGGACGACAGTTCGATGCGCAGGGGTTCGGCCATGGGGTTGAGCACCAGGCTGCCGCTGGCCTCCCCTTCGGCACCCGCCGCGGGAAGCTCGTAGTCGAGCGAGAAGTCCGACAGGGCAACCTCGCCCAGGTCGGCGGCAACGCGCACGGTGCCGTCGAGCTCCAGGGTCACGACCGTTTCGCCGCCCTCGACCAGGCGACCGGAAAGCGACAGGGGAACGTCCCGACCGGCCGCGAAGGGATCGAGCGAGACGCGATCGAGGCGCAGCTCGGTGCGCGTGCCGGCCGCCAGGTCGATCAGGCTCAGGACCACGTTGTCGAAGCGAACCGCGCCGGTCTGGATCTGCGACAGGTCGGTCGGATCGCCGGAATCGGGCGCGCTGTCGGCGGGAGCGAACAGGCCGTCGAGATTGCTGGCGCCGCCGCGACCGGTCACCAGGTGCACGCCGGCGCGCTCGATGGTCACCGCCCCGACCTCGATCTCGCCGCGCAACAGGGGCAGGATGCGCACCGACGCGGTCGCACGCTCGATACCGGCCAGCGGCGGCGCCTGTTCGAAACCGGGCGGATTACCGACCGTCACATCCCGGATATCGAGCGCCAGCCAGGGGAAGTACCTGAGCTCCATCGGCCCCTCGAGCTTCACTTCGCGGCCCAGCTGCGCGCTGGCACGCTCGGCCAGCTCGTCGCGATAGTCGTCGGGATCGATCAGAAACGCGGCAGCCACCACCGCCACCACCAGCAGACCAATCAGGATAAAGACCAGCAGAACGATCTTGCGCAACATGGCCGAGGCCTCCGGACAGATTCAATATCCGGAAGCTTAACAAATGCCCCGCAAACGCACCCTCCCGGCGGACACCGCCGCTCCGCCGCGCGACCCCCCAATGCACAGAGTCACCGCGGACGTTTGGAACATTCGAATTTAGGTCATTCGAGTTCGTTTGGTACTTGGTGCTTCGGATTTCGGAATTTCATAGCCCGCCTTCGGCCCGAAAGCGAGCAGCTTGCAATCCGGGGTCAGCCCAGGCTTCATATCCCGAACCAGGCAAACGCATACCCCTCCATCAACTCCTCCCGATGCGGCGAAACCATCTCGACGACTTCCTCCGGCACATCGGAACTGCGCACCTGGGACGCCTGGTCGCCGAAGGACGCCACCGCGACTTCCTGGCCCAGGGCGCGATAGCTCTGGTTGCGGACGTAGAGGTATTCCTGCAGCGAGAAGTTGTAGCGGTTGAGCGCCTCGACCTGGACCCGCTTGGCCTTGATCAGCAGATCGCCGAGACCCTGGTAGGCGCTGAACAACTCGCCGATGTTGGCGTCGCGCTGTTCATCGTCGATCTCGCGCTGCATCGATTCGAAGCGTTCCTTGAGCGCCTCGAGCTCGCCTTCCATGCCCTGGCGCATGTCGCGCTGGGCGACCAGGAAGCGCTGGAACTGTTCGCTGGTCATGCCGCCTTCGGCCGGCGCTGAGAAGTCACCCTGGCGCTCGACCTGCTCATTGAGCTCGGCGTATTCCTGGACGAATTCCTGCACACCGCCGGCAAACTCCCAGGCCGGCTTGATGAAGAAGAAGTACCCGGCCGTGCCACCGGCGCCCACCAGGACGACGACCACGACGAGACATCCGACGAGAAATTTTTTCATTGCTGCGAATCCACTTTTAGTCTCGAATGCCGATAGAAACGAATTCGGCGGCACAATCCGGACACCGGATCGAGAATTCATCCTGTCGTCGTCACCCAGACATTAGAATCGGCGCATCCCCGTTCGGAATGCCCGTCAACCATGCTCACGTTTCAACGTCTCGTCATCCGCTCCTTGTGCCTGTCTCTGGCCGTGCTGGCACTGTCTGCCTGCCAGTCGCGGCCGCCCGAAGGCAGCGGCGACAAGCCAACGCCGCTGCTGCTCATCTCGATCGACGGTTTCCGGCACGACTACATCGAGCGTTTCGACAGCCCGACTATCGACCGCATGATCCGCGAGGGCCTGTACGCCGACAGCCTGCATCATTCCTTTCCGACCAAGACCTTCGCCACCCACTACACCCTGGTGACGGGCCGCCACCCCGGCACGCACGGCGTGGTCGCCAACAACATGTGGGATCCCAGGCGCGAGGCCAGCTTCTCGTTGGGCGATCGCGAGGCGGTCAACGATGGTTTCTGGTACCAGGGCGGGGAGCCGATCTGGGTGACCGCCGAAAAGCAGGGACTGATCGCGGCCACCTACTTCTGGCCGGGCTCGGAGGCGATGATCCAGCGCACCCGCCCCAGCCACTACCGCGCCTACGACGGCCGGGTACCGCACGCCGAACGCGTCGACCAGGTGCTGGAATGGCTGGCCATGCCCGAGGCCGAGCGGCCGGATTTCCTGACCCTGTACTTCAGCCGCGTCGATTCGCGCGGCCACGGCAGCGGCCCTGCCTCAGACGCCGCGCTCGAGGCCGCGGCCGAGATCGATGCCGAACTGGGGCGCCTGTTCACCGAACTGGAATCGAAGGACCAGCTCGACTCGATCAACATCCTGCTGGTTTCCGACCACGGCATGTCGAGCGTCAGCCGCGAACGCACGGTGGCGCTGGACGAATACATCGACCTGGCGAAGGTGCGCGTTTCCGACTGGGGCCCGGCGGCGCAGATCTGGGCCGGCGAGATGAGCGCCGACGAGATCGTGGCTGCGCTCGAGGGCGTCGAGCACCTGCAAGCCTTCACGCGCGCAGACGTGCCCGAGCGCTACCACTTCGGGAGCCACTACCGCGTTCCCGACGTGCTGGTGGAAGCCGACCCGGGCTGGCTGATCTCGAGCAAGCCCTACATGGCCAACCCCAGCCCGCCCAAGGGCATGCACGGCTGGGACCCGGCGCTGGCGGAAATGCACGGCATCTTCATCGCCCGCGGCCCGGACTTTACCCCCGGGGCCCGCAGCCCGGCGGTTCAAAGCGTCGGCCTCTATCCGCTCATGGCCGAGCTGCTCGGACTGGATCCGGCCGAGCACGAGGGGCGCCTGGAAAGCTTTCGGCCCTACCTGGCCGGTGAGCGCGCGCCGGACTATGCCGTCGAGCGATTCGACTGCGACGACGCGGGCCCGGTCGAGGCCCGTATCGGACCGCAGCACATGGCCCTGCACGTGGGCGAGTCCATTCACGTCCTCCACCGCCGCGGCCCGATGCGCTTCGAGGCGGCCGGCCTGGCGTTCGCGATCGACGGTGAGCAAGCCGGCGGGGAAATCAACGGCAACGACCTGGGCGGGTGCCGCCGCCTGCGCTGAAGGCTGCAATAGCGGCGAGGACAGCCAAAACGAAAAACGGCCCCGCAGGGCCGCTGTTCGTCAACAAGGATACAAACGAGCGGGCCGGACGGATCGTCCGGCCGCCCGATTGTCTTCGATCAGGCCCGGCGTCGCCCGCGGCCCAGGCCGAAGATGCCCAACAGCCCCGCGGCCAGGGCCAGCAGCCCCAGGGAGAGCGGGTTGTTGACCGGCACAGCCAGCGTTTCCCGCGGCGGCACGCCGCCTGCCACCTCGACGCTGCCCAGATCGCACTGGCCGCTGGCCGCATCGGGCCGCGGCTGACCGCGCTGGTCGACGGTGAAGGTGGTGCCGCAACCGTTTTCACCCGAGGGGATCAGGTCGACACCCGGCCCATTGGCGGCCGGCAGGTGGCTCGGCGTCGGCCCACCGTTGTCGCCCAGGCCACCCAGCTGCGGGTTGGCGCCGACCAGGCCGGCACTGACCGAATCGGGATTGAATTGACCCACGTTCGGCGCTGCACCGATCAGGCTGTAGGTCACCTCGAAGGTGGCCGCGCCCGGGCCCGGCGGCTGGACACCGCGACCCCAGTCCTGCAAAGCGGCTTTCGACGCATTCGCTTGCGCTTGCACGCCCCAGAGGCCTTCACTCGACTCCCGGCGGGAAGTCAGCGGCTTCCAGCCGTCCCTGTCATTGCCGCTACCGGCCGCCTGGGTGTTGGCCGACGGCTGCTGCGCGAAGCCGCCGCTGAGATCGGCGTCGCCTTCGGTGGCCGAATTGCCGGCAATGATGCTGTTGCGCAACTCGACCAGGCTCGTTTCGGCCTGCGAGGCAACAAGCATGCCGCCCACCGGCCCGTTGGTAGCCGCGTTGCCGGTGATGGTCACGCCGGTGAACTGCACCGGTGCGCCGTAGCTGCCCTCGAGCACGTACAGGCCGCCAACCGCCTCGGCCGAGTTGCCGCTGATCGTTGTGTTGTCCATCGCCAGGCCGTACTTCGCCGTCAAAAGCGCCCCGCCGACTTCGTAGCCGGCGCTGTTGTTGACGATGGCGCTTCCGGAGATCACGGTCGAGACCGTTGTTCCTCGCACCGGCCGGGGGCCGTACGATGGCGCCGTCAGCAGGCCACCGCCGGCGTAGGCGGCGGAGTTGTTCGAGATCTCGGTATCGATCAGCGTCAAGTCGCCGACCACGTTGAGCCCGCCGCCTTCGGCCGCCGTGTTGCCGGAGATGACCGCGTTCTCGAAAACGGATTCGTTGATCGGCCCGCCCCGTTCGATGCCCCCGGGCGCGCGGTTGATGACGCCGCCGCCCTGCTGGGCGTCGTTGTCGGAAATGGTGGAATCCTGCACCAGCAGCTGCGACCCGAGATGCGCAATCCCGCCGCCGTAGGTCGAGCTATTGCCGGTAATCACCGAACCGTCGCCGACGCTCAGCGCGCCGTAGATGACTGCGACGCCGCCGCCATAGCCGTAGTCGTATTCACCGCCGCCGGTGCTGTTGCCCGACACCGTCACATTGCTCAGGCTCACATCGCCGTAGTAGCCGAAAATGCCGCCGCCGGCCCGGTAGTTGTAGGGTCCGCCGCCGCCCTGACCACGCACGCCGCCGACGTTGGTACCGGTGCAGGCCGTGATCGTCATGTCGCTGACATCGAGGTCGGCGTAGCCCGCGGCCACACAGCGGTACTGGTCGTCGCCCGAGAGGGTCACTTCACTGCCCTGCAGGGTCAGATCCTCTTCGATGGGCGGCAGGTCGCTGGCCAGCGTGATCGTCTGACCGGAAACCTGGGCGAAGTCGATGATATGCGGGCCGGCCTGGGCATTGGCCGACTGGATGGCCTCGCGCAGGGAGCCGGCACCGGCGTCGGCGGCCGAGGTGACTTCGAAAGTGGCGGCCTGCGCCCCGGAGGCCGCAAGGGCCAGGCCGATGGCAGCGGCCAGGGTCCGGGGGCGTAGCCCGGGCTTGTTGGGCAGTTGCATGCGTGTTACTCCTTCAAATTGAGCTTGTTGTTTGGAAGGCGGCAAACCGCGAATGGGCGGGCTGCCGGGGGATGGCAAATAGATTAGCTGGAATGCCTCGGAAGCGCTCCCCAAAAAAGTGTGATTTTTATCACGTTTTCGGCCGCATGGCCAGCTTCGCGGCAGTATCAGCAGGCTGAAATGCGATCCGGCCTCAGTCGCGATTCGCACCGGCCTCAGGCCCCGGCCCCTCGACCCGGTTTACCTTGGCCGATGCGCGGCGGGCATCGTCCTCTTCCAGAAGGCGTTGGATGCGCTCGCGAAGCAGGGCCTCGTGCAACTCACGCTGGCGCTGTTCGTCGCGAAAGGCGCGCAGCAGCGAAGTGGCCATGAAGATCATCAGCAGCATGAACGGGAAGGCGGCGATGATCGAGATGGTCTGCAGCGCGCCCAGGCCACCGCTGGCCAGCAAGGTGCCGGTCACCAGCACGGTCGCCACACCCCAGGTCAGGCGAATGCCCCGGCCGGGGTTGAGCCGGCCCTGGCTGGTGAACATGCCCAGCACGAAAGTGGCCGAATTGGCCGAGGTGATCACGAACAGCACGATCAGCAGCAGCACGGCGGGCCCGAGCACGGCCGCGGCCGGCAGCAGGTCGAGCATGGCGAACAGCCCCGAGCTCATTTCCTGGCTGACCGCATCCCCCAGCCCGGCGTTCTCGAACAGCTCGAAGTGCAGGGCCGAGCCGCCGAAGGTGGCGAACCACACCATGCTCAGCAACACCGGCACGCCGATGACGCCGAGCACGAACTCGCGCACCGTCCGCCCGCGCGAAATGCGGGCGATGAAGCTGCCCACGAAGGGCGCCCAGGACAGACCCCAGGCCCAGTAGAAAAGCGTCCAGCGCTCGACCCAGTCCTCGCCGGTGTAGGGTTCCATCACCAGGCTCATGCCGATCAGGTTGGCGAAGTAATCGCCGATCCCGTTGGTCAGCACCGCCGTGATGAAGTCCGTGGGTCCGGCGAAGAACACGAACACCAGCACCAGGCCGGCGAGCAGCATGTTGGCATCGCTGACCCAACGGATTCCGGCCTCGAGCGGCGTCAGTGAAGCAAGCAGGAAAATCACGCCGATGCCGGCCAGGATGGCGAGCTGGTTCTCGAGCCCGAAGCCGACACCGGCCACCGTGCCCAGCCCGCTGTTGATCTGGATGATGCCCAGGCCCAGGGTCGTGGCGACGCCGAAGACCGTCGACAGCACCGCCAGGGTATTGATGGCATAGCCGGCCGGCCCGTCGACACGCTCACCCAGGCTGGCGCGGAAGGTCTCGCTGATCAGGCCGGGCCGATCCTGCCGGAAACGGGCGTAGGCGATGGCCAGTCCGACCACGCCGAAGTTGGCCCACTGGTGAAACCCCCAGTGGAAGAACGAGTACTGCATGGCCAGGCCGGCGGCCTCGGCGCTGCGCGGCTCGGCCCGACCCAGCGGCGAGTCGACGAAATGGCTCATCGGCTCGGCCACGCCCCAGAACACGAGCCCGACGCCCATGCCGGCCGAAAAGATCATGCCCAGCCAGGTGGGGTAGGGAAACTCCGGCGCCTCGCCGTCGGCGCCCAGGCGAATCGAACCGTAGGCGCTGAAACCCACACCGATGCAGAAGACCAGGAAACCGGTCGTGGCGAACAGGTAGAGCCAGCCGAAATGGCTGGTGGTAAACTCGAGCACGCGGCCGGCGCCCCAGGCCAGCTGCTCGGGCATGCGCACGCCCAGAACGACGAAGCCGGCCATCAGGGCCAGCGAAACGATCAGGGTCCATGGGGCGCCGGCCAAACGGGCTCTGAGCGCTGCCGCTGTCATTGCGTACCGGGTCGGCGCCGATCAGTGATCATGACGGTGCCGATGATCGCCGGCTTGCGCCTCGTAGCCGCGCAGGCGCATGTACTCGGCAAGCTGCCCGGCATCGAGAATATCAGCCTGGGCCAGGTGGGCCTGCAGGTGGACCAGCCGAATCTGGCCCTCGATGTTGGCGCTGCGCGAGACCAGTTCGACCAGGCGCTCGCGCGTGATCTTCTCCTCGGAAAAGGCTTGCTCGAGCTCGGCCTCCACCGCGACGAGGTCGCGACCCAGCTCGCCGGCGCGCTCGCGCATGGTTTCGAACAATGCCTCGGTGCTGCGAACCTGGTCGGCGTCGAGGTCGAGATCGTCGGCCAGTTCCAGCACATGCATCGGGCCCGGGTAGCCGTTGAGCTCGGCCGCCTTGGCGTAGCCGAGACCCCGTCCGGCCTCCAGCCCCTCGATTCGCTCCGGAGACATGGATTTTATCGGGCGCTGCTCCTCGCCGGCGTAGGGGGACTGGGCCAGGCTGTGACAGCTGAAAGCCAGCAGGACGCAAAGGGCCAAGGACTTGCGCATGAATCGAGACTCCGAATGATGGGTTGCAATCAAGGCCATTCTAATGCCTCATCTCCGACCAGCAGGCTTGCCTCGCGGGGCGGCGCTTGGCAGCGTCGCGCGCCCAGGCCGCGAGCCAGGTCGGCGGCCGCCGGTGAGAAGAACACGTTGAGATTGCAGTGCAGGTCGCCGGCGATGTGGGCCTTGTACACCGCCCAGCCCCGCGGGCCACCGGCGCGGTCGAAGGCGGCGCGACTTTGGCGGCAGACGTCTTCCAGCGCGTCCGCGGCCAGCAGGGCGTCGCCGAGGTCGAGCCGGTACCAGCTCACACCCAGCGCCGGGTTCGCCGGCAATAAGCGCGGTACTCGTCGCCGAAGCGCTCAGCCAGGGCGCGCTCCTCGGGCAGGATCTGGAAACGCGTCATCCAGGCGGCATAGAGTACCGGGCCGAGCAGGGCCCAGGGGGCGGCCAGCCAGACGGCCCAGGCGACGAGCACGAACAGGAAGCCGAGGTACATCGGGTTGCGCGTGTGCCGGTAGATACCGTGCTGCACGACCCGGCTCGATTCCTCGGGCGTCATCGGGTTGACGGTGGTGTCGGCCTTGCGGAAGGCGATCACGCCGGCCGCGGCAATCCAGCCACCCTTGATGGCCAGCAGCAGCGCGATAGCGCCCCGGACCAGGGGCATGGCCTCAAACGAAACGGTCACTGCAGCCAGCCACCACATGCCCGCGGCCACCAGAGCGACCAGCAGAACCGGCGGCAACTTGAGTTCGAGACGATCCAGGGGGCTGACTCTCATTCGGCCGAAAAGTACCAAACGCGAACGATGCGGCCCTCGGCAATCTCGTAGACGGCCAGCGCCGCCTGAGAGCGGGGCTGCCCGGACGATTCCCAGTGTGCGCGCTCGCGCACGCTCACCCGCTGGCCCGAAACCATCATCGACTCGATGCTGGAGCGGGTCGAGGGCACGGCCTCGAAATAGCCGCGCATCGCCTCGGCCAGCGCTTCGGCGCCGTCGGTCTCCACGCTGATCCGGTCACCGTCGACGCTCAGCCACTGGATGTCCGGGTCGACAAGCTCGAGCATGGCGTCGACATCGTGATCGTTGTAGGCGGCCATGTAGCGCTCGACCACCTCGTCGGGAGACTGCGCCCAGGCGCTCGAAGCCAGCACAAGGGCCAGCAGCGCAATCACGAATTTCGCTCGTCCGTTCATATCGCAACTTCCATTCTGTGCTCACTCCTTCGCGCGCTCGATCCCGAGCAATGTCAGCAATACCGATCGCACCTCGGCCCAGGCCGGTGCGAAGGGCGCGATCAGGTCGAAGTGCCCGGCGCCCTCGAGGATATGCCGCCTGGCTTCACCGCCGGCCGCGCGGATGCGGGCGGCATGCACGACGCTCTGCTTGAGCGCCACGATGGCATCTTCGCGACCATGGATCAGGTGAACCGGCGCCGCCGGAGGCAAAAGGCGGTCCGGGCTGACCAGGGCCAGGTGGTCTTCGCCGTCCGACTCATTCTCTCCGAGCAGCTCGGCCGCAGCACGGTTGCACGCGCCCTCGCCTTCGGCGTAGCGCGCCAGATCGCTGATGGCGGCCAGGCCCACCACGCCCTGCAACCCGTTCATCGAATCGGCGTGCCAGCGGTGATCCGGCGGCAAACGATGGCGAGCCGCCAGCCACAGCGCCAAATGACCGCCGGCCGAATGCCCGGCCAGGACCACCCGATCGAGATCCAGCGGATGCGACTCGGACAGCCCTTCAATGCGATCGAAGCCCGCCGCCATGTCGTCGAAGGTGCCGGGCCAGCCGCCGCCCTCCTCGCCCAGGCGCCGATACTCCAGCGACCACACCGCCACGCCCGCCTCGCGCAACTCGTCGGCCAGCGGCGCGACGTGATCGAGGCCGTACTCGACCCGCCAGCAGCCGCCGTGAATCAGCACCAGCAGCGGAAACGGGCCCTCACCTTCGGGCAGGTAGAGTTCACCGAACTGAGACGGCGACTCACCATAGCTGACGCTCAGCCCCGGCTCGGGCTTCGCCTGCTCGACGATCTCGCGCCACTCGACCGGGCCCCTGGCCATCGCGATGCCGCTCAGAATCAGCCCGGCCAGCAGCCAGCCGATCGCAGCGAGCCGGAAACCCGCATCAATCCGCATGTTCGTTCTCCATTCATTGCTTCGCTTCGTTGTTTGCGCAATTCTCGCGCCGCATGATCCGGGCCAGCACGACAAAGACAATCGCCACGGCCACCAGAAACAGGCCAAAGAGCAGAAAAAAGGAATACCAGAAAATGATGGACTGGTCCGGCTCGCCGATCACCGACCAGACCGACCACGCGTAAGTGCCGATCAGCAGCAGCCCGATGCAACCGGCGACCGCGCTCACTACGTACAGCAGACCCTCCCGCCAGCTCATCAGTCGCCGGCCGGAGCGCTCCACACGGCCAGCTCGTGACCATCCGGGTCGGCAAACTGAAAGCGCCGCCCACCGGGAAAGTCGAACGGTTCCTGGGTGATCCGCCCGCCGGCATGCTTCATGCGAGCGAGGCTGGCCTCGAGATCGTCGGAGTAGATAACCACCAGCACGCCGCCGGGCGTGACCGAATCGACCGGGCAGAATCCGCCGGCTTCCTCCTCGGGCGCGCCGCCCGGTTTGCGAATGCCCACGTACTGGTCGCCGTAGTCGTTGAAATTCCAGCCGAAGGCCTCACCGTAGAAGCGCTTGGCCCGCCCCAGGTCGGTGACGGGAATCTCGATGTAGTTGATGGCGTGATGCGTCTGAGCGTTCGTCGTCATAGTCGATGGCACTCCCTTGAACGATCCCGCAGTATCTCACTCCACAACCGCCGGCGCCCCGATTCAAACGAACAGGGCGCTCAGACCACAGACTATGGGCCACGGAACAATCGGCCCAATCAAGCGCTTCTGCTAGACTCGCTGCGGTTACAGCAGGACGTGCCCATGCAGATCTGGTTGGATGGACAGCTCGTGCCCGAATCCGAAGCCCGCGTATCGGTCTTCGACTCAGGCTTCGTGCTCGGTGACGGCGTGTGGGAAGGCGTGCGCGTGGTCGGCGGCCGGCCGGCTTTTCTGAGGACCCATCTCGATCGGCTGGAAGAGGGCGCGAAGGCCCTGATGCTGTCCGGCATGCCCGACCGGGAAACGCTGACCGACGCGGTCGGGGCCGTCATCGAGGGCAACGAGCTGGTGGACGACGCCCACCTGCGCATCATGCTCACCCGCGGCGTGCGGCGCGAGCCCTACCAGGATCCGCGCCTGGTTCACGGCGGGCCCACGCTGGTGATCATCCCCGGCCACCACCCGGTCAGCGAAGAAATCCTGACGACACCGCAGCGCCTGTTCACCGTCCACGTGCGCCGCGGCGCGCCCGACGTGCAGGACCCGCGCCTGAACAGCCACAGCAAGCTCAACTGCATCATGGCCTGCATCCAGGCTTCCGTGGCCGGCGCCGACGAGGCGCTGATGCTCGACCCCGACGGCTTCGTCGCCACCTGCAACTCCACCCATTTCTTCATCGTGCGCGACGGCACGGTGATGACCTCCGACGGGCGCTACTGCCTGGGCGGCATCACGCGCGGCCATGTTCTGGCGCTGTGCCGCGAGCACGGCATTCCCTGCGCGGAGAAGACCTTCAGCCTGACCGACGTCTACGCCGCCGACGAGGCATTCACTACCGGCACGCTCGCGGGCCTTCGCCCGGTCGGCGAAGTCGACGGCCGCACCATTGGTTCGGGACGGCGCGGTCCGGTAACCGAACGGCTGCAGCAAGCCTACGCCGAGCTGCTCGAGCGTGAAGCGAATGCCTGAACCGCTTCGCATCGCGATGTGGTCGGGCCCGCGCAATATCTCCACGGCCATGATGCGCGCCTTCGAGAACCGGCCCGACTGCGCGGTCTCCGACGAGCCGCTCTACGGCGCCTGGCTGAAGCTGAGCGGCGCACCCCACCCGATGCGCGAAGAAGTGATCGCGGCCATGGACAGCGACTGGCAATCGGTGGTCGAGACCCTGACCGGCCCCGCGCCCGACGGCGCCAGCGTGTGGTATCAAAAGCACATGACCCACCACATCCTGCCGGAGATGATGGATGCCGGCTGGCTGTCGAAACTGACCCACGTTTTCCTCATCCGCGACCCGCGCCACGTGGTGGCCTCCTACCTGGGCAAGCGCGACACCGTCTCGCCCGAGGACATCGGCGTGCCGCAGCAACAGGCCATCTACGACTTCATCGTCGGACGGCTCGGCCGGGAGCCGCCGATCATCGACAGCGGCGAGTTCCTGGCCGAACCGGAAGGTCACCTGCGCGCGCTGTGCGAGAGACTCGACATCGCGTTCGGACCCGAAATGCTCAGCTGGCCGGCCGGCCCACGCGAGTCCGACGGCGTCTGGGCGCCGCACTGGTACCAGAAAGTTTGGGAATCGACCGGATTCGGCCCGCCGCCCGGGAACGCCCCCGATCTCGAAGGCCGCGCACGCACGGTCGCCGCGGCCTGCCGGCCCATGTACGAGCAGCTCTATTCGCTTCGTCTACGGCCCCGGGCAAGCGCCATCTGAAGCGCCCGCCCGGTTGAAGGGCCCCGCTGTACGCCTATTCAGCTTCAGCCGGGCGCGTATGCGGAAACCAGCCCGAGGCCAGGCCCAGGACGATGCCGGCCGCGGCCACGGCGCGGAAAGCGTCCGCGTGCCCCAGCGTCGATACCAGCGTACCGGCAACGGGCGAGCTCAGCGACTGCCCCACGGCGATGGCCAGAAAGGGCACGACCGGCCCGAGTGAGGGATGCTCGGCCAGCAGGCGCACGCCCGTGACCAGGTGGATGCCCGTAAGCATCATGTAGAAAATGCCGAACAGGGCGGCGGACGCGACCGCCAGCGGCAGGGAGCCCGGCCACTGCGCCAGCATCAGCAACGACAGCGCCAGCCCCACCAGCGCCGCCCCCTGCGTGCGCGCAATACCCGCCTTGTCGGCCAGGTCGCTGGCCGCGCCGGCGGCCAGGCCGCCCGCACCCAGCGCCAGCCACAGCCAGGCGCTGGCGTTGTCCGGCAGATCGCCCAGCGTTCGAACCAGGTCCGGCGCGAACACCCAGTAAGCCGAGCTGACCAGGCCCATTCCCAGGCCGAACAACGACAGCCGCCACAGGGCGTTGCGCATACTCGGCTGTCGCGAGCGGCGCGCATGCGGCTCGGCCATCCCGGCGGAAGCCGGCAGCATCCACCAGGCCAGCGCGGCGCAAAACAGGGCGACAAGCGCAAAGCCGAGGTAGCCTTCCCGCCACTGTCCCGACAGGAAAAGGGCGCTCGGCACGGCAACCAGGACGCCGAGGCTGGTGCCAGCATTCATGACGGCGCCGACACGACCGTGAACCGAAGGCCGCACGGCCGCGTGCATACCGCCGACCAGCGCCGGCATCATCAGGCCCGTGCTGAAGCCGCAGGCGAACACGCCGCCGGCGAGCATCCAGGCGTTGTGCGAGCGGCTCACGATCGCCATGCCGACAACCGCGAACAGGCAGGCGGTCAGCGCCGCCGCCCGCGCGCCCAGGCGGTCGACCACGCCAGCGGCAAAAACGCTGGCCAGGCAGAAGCTCACGTAAGGCAGGGCACCGACCCGGCCGATGATATCCGCCGACAGGCCGAGGTCGGCCCGGATGGACGGGACGTAGAGCCCGAACGCGAAGCGCGCCAGGCCGTAGCTCATGGCGATCAGCGCGGCCCCCAGCAGCGCGTAGCGCTTGGCATTGAGCGGTGCGCGCACGATCGGGACTCAAGCGTACGTCGCGGACGGGGTTGTCACGGCGAGACCTCGTCCGCGGCGGCGTACTTCGAAACCGGCGACAGCTCGCCGGCGCGCATGACCTGGGTGATGCTGCGGTAGGCGCTGGCTGATTCCGAAGGATCGTCCTCGAGCACGATCAGGTCGGCCAGCTTGCCGGCCTCGAGCGTTCCGAATTCGTCCAGGCGCCCCATGGCCGCCGCGCCGTTGCGCGTGGACATCACCAGGATTTCCGCCGGGGAGAGGCCGGCCGCGGCCATCGCCTCGATTTCCGCGTAGATCGAGGGCCCGTGCAGGGTCAGCGGGTTGCCGGCATCGGTGCTGGTCACCACGGGCACCCCGGCGGCGTGCACGCGCGCCAGGTTGATCGCGGCGATCTGCCGCGCGGCACCGGCGGCTTCCAGGCCGGCATAGACACGCTCCAGCTCGGTTGGCGACAGCGGCTCACCGGCACCGAGCGCGCTGGCATCGGCAATCCTCTGTCGCGTGCGGCGGTCCACGCAGCCGTTGGGATCATCCAGGCGCGGGGCCTCGACGCCCAGCAGCACGCTGGCAAGGGCGCGGCGCCAGTTGGCGCCTACCGTCAGCGTGGGCGCGTAGAAGGTCTCGTTTTCTCGCAGCAGTTCGATGAACGCCTCGTCCACCAGCCGGTCCTCGACGCTGTGCACGAGCATGGTGGCGCCGGCGCGCAGCGCCGCCCTGGCGTTGCGCAGCTCGGTGGCGTGCACGATCAGCGGCAGTCCGGCTTCACGCGCGGCCCGACCGATCAGGACCAGGCGGGCATCGAGCGCTTCGCGCTGGTCCTCGGGGCCATCGAGGTACCAGACCTTGATCGCCTCCGCCCCCATATCGACCAGGCGCTCGACGCTTGCCAGCGCGGCCTCGTCGCTGTCCATCGGCATGAAGGAGTCGGCCCCGTGCGCACTCAACACCCCGAACACCGGCTCGTAGTGCGTGATCAGGGGTCCGGCCGCGCGCCGATGCGGACGCGGCGTATCGGCCGTCGCGGCATCATCCACCGCCAGCGTCCACGGCAGGCCGCCGACATCGTAGACGGCGGTCACGCCCGAGCACAGGTAGGCGCGGTGCCAGCGCGCCGGATTGTCGCGCAGAGCGGTCTGCAGCGCCTCGTAGTCATACTGGTCGGTGCCGATACCGCTGTCGGGCCGCCCGTCCAGCCAGCCCGTCTGGCCGTAGTGCACGTGGCCGTCGACCAGCCCCGGCGTGATATGCCGCCCATCAAGATCGATCACCGCCGAGCCCTCCGCCGGCTTGCAGTCCGAACGCGCGCCCACACAAGTGATTCGCCCGCCCTCGACGAGGACGACGGCATCCTCGATCGCGGGCCCGCCGGTGCCGTCGTGCACGGTGGCGCCGATGAGCGCGAGCGGCTCGGCGACGACCGTGCCCGCGCTGGCCAGGGCCGCGATTGCGATCAAAAGTCGCTTCATGGATTGTCTCCGGTTGGGAATGACGGGCGGATCGGGAGCGCTATCAATGGCCCGACACCGTGCGCGAGAAAACGTTGATGACGACCACGCCGGCCACGATCAGGGCCATGCCCAGGATCGCCGGCGCATCCAGGCGCTGGCCGAAGAACGCGTAGCCGACCAGCGCGATCAGCGCCACGCCGGCACCCGCCCAGATGGCATAGGCGACGCCGACCGGCAAGGTCTTGAGCGCCAGGCCCAGGAAAAAGAAGGCAACAGCGTAAGACACCACCACGACCACCGAAGGGACCAGCCGGGTGAAGCCTTCCGCGGTCTTGAGAAACGACGTGCCGACCACTTCGGCCACGATCGCGAGCGTCAGGTAGATCCAGTGGGGCATGCGGCGTCCGTCTCGACGATTACCACATGCGCTCGAGCACGTCCGGCCGATCCGGCCGGCGGCGATGCCAGAAGGCCATGAAAACATGACCGACGATCAACACCAGCAGCAGCCAGCCCAGCCAGCTGTGCAGCAGGTTGCCGGGTGCCATCATCCAGTCGATGCGCTCGCCCTCGAAGCCGGGCATCAGCGCAATCCCGAAGGGCTCGAAGGCGCGGCCCGAGCCATACTGTCGCAGCAGCGCCAGCGCGGGGACGAGCAGCACCAGCAGGTAGAGTGCGACGTGGCCGGCGCTCGCCAGGCGATTGACCGAAGGCGGGCGCACGCGCAAGTGAATCAGCGCCCAAGCCGCGCGCAGGATCATCAGCGCGAACAAGGCAAAGCCCAGCGGCTTGTGCGTCGGCCAGAAAAAGGCCTCCACGGCGGTATCGTCGAGCAGCAGATGCGCGCCCGCCGAAAGGAACTGCCAGGCAAGCAGCAGCGCCATGCCCCAGTGCAGAAAGCGGCTGACGCGGCCGTAGGTGTCTTGGTTGTCGCGTATCATGAGTCCGTTCCCCTCGATTGTCGCCGGTCGCGGTCCGACCTGCATGCTCGACGATTGTAGATGAGCGGGATCCGGAATTGCCATGGTCTCGGGCCGGCACCCGCGGCCGCGAAACAAAAGCCGAGGCCAGTCGGCCGGTCGTGGTCAATTGCATCGACGCCGCGCTTGCCCTATTTTTGACGACAAGCGATTAGAATCTACGCAATTGACCGGGACAGACCCCATGACCGCGTTGATCATGGCCGCCAAGCGGGGCCTCAACGACCTCCACCTCTGGAGCCGCCGGGCGCTGTCCTGGCGCCTGCTGATACCGCTGGTCCTGCTGGCGCTGGGCCTGATGCTTCCCGAGGCCGGGGGCATCATGGTCGAGACCATCGCCGAGGCCTACCTGCAGGTCAGCGTCTTCGTCGCCTTCACCCTGGCCCTGATTTACGGGGCCGAACGCCTGTTCAACTTCGACATGGCGGGGTTCCTCGCCACGCACCCGCGGGCGCAGGTGCCGGTGGCGGCGTTCCTGGGTGCGCTGCCCGGTTGCGGGGGCGCCATCGTCGTCGTCACCCAGTATGTCAACGGCCACGTCGGATTCGGCGCGCTGATCGCCGTGCTCACCGCCACGATGGGGGACGCCGCCTTCCTGCTGCTGGCGCGCGAACCGATGACCGGGCTGATGATTTTCGGCCTGGGCATGGTCGTGGGCACGATCAGCGGCTACCTGCTCGAAGCCGTCCACGGTCGCGAGTTCATGCGCCAGCAGTCCCTGACCTCACCCGAGGAAGCGAAGCGGCGCGCCGAGGCGGGCCGCCACCGGCCGGCTTCGATCAAGGCGCTGCACCCGATCTGGGTGGCGCTGATGCTGCCGGGCGTGGTCTTCGCCGTGCCCATCGCCATGCAGATCGATCCCAACACCTGGTTCGGCAGCCTGGCGGCCTACCAGCCGGTCACGCTGCTCGGCTTCCTGGGCGGCGTGCTCGCCCTGATGATGTGGGCCGCCCACCTGTCGTCCGACCCCGGCCACCAGTACACGGCCGCCAACCCCAGCGACCTGGCACAGCCGCAGCCGACGGCCACCAACCGCGTGATCAACGACACCAACTTCGTGACCGTCTGGGTCATCGCGGCCTTCCTGCTGTTCGAGCTGGGGGTGCATTTCACCGGCGCGGATCTCAACAGCTGGTTCGCCGTATGGGCCCCGCTGACGCCCTTGATCGCCGCCCTGGTCGGTTTCCTGCCCGGCTGTGGGCCTCAGATCATCGTCACCACGCTCTATCTCACCGGCGCGATTCCCATGGCGGCGCTGTTCGCCAACGCCATCAGCAATGACGGCGACGCCCTTTTCCCGGCCATCGCGCTGGCCCCGAAGGCCGCTATCGTGGCCACGCTCTACACGGGTATTCCGGCGCTCATCGTCGGCTACACCATGTATTTCCTGATGAGCTGAAGCAACGCGCGCCGGGTCTCGGCGCGTTTCAGGCAGCCACGCCGAACAGTCGACCCACGCCGGCGGTCACGACCATCGCCAACGTGCCCCAGAAAGCGACGCGACCGGCGCCCTTGAGCATGGATGCGCCGCCGACCCTGGCCGCCAGCGCGCCCAGGGCAGCCAGCAGGGGCAGGCAGGAACCGGCCACCGCCGGAATGACCAGCGAAAGCGGTGAAAGCCATGCCACGCCGAGCGGCAGGCCGGCGCCGATGGCAAAGGTGGCCGCCGAAGACAGGGCTGCCACGGTAGGTCGGGCGCTGGTCGCCTCCGAAATCCCGATTTCGTCACGAGCGTGCGCGGCGAGCGCATCCCGCGCCATCAGCTGACGGGCCACCTCCTGCGCAAGCGTCTCGTCGAGCCCGCGTTCGCGATAGATCTCGGCAAGCTCGCGCAGTTCGGCCGCCGGGTTCTCCGCCAGCGAGCGCCGCTCGATTTCCAGGTCGGCCCGCTCCGTATCAGCTTGCGAACTGACCGACACGTACTCGGCGGCGGCCATGGACATGGCGCCGGCCATCAGGCCGGCAACACCGGCAATCAGGATGTTCTCGTGCGAGGCGCTGGCCGCGGCCACACCGATGATCAGGCTCGAGGTCGAAACGATGCCGTCGTTGGCACCCATGACGGCGGCCCGCAGCCAGACCGTCCTGTGTACTCGATGGGGTTCGTGAATAGACATTCAGTCAGAGTGCTCCCGTCGCTCCTGCCGGATGCACCTCCGGCGTGAATCGCCGTCGCGGTCAGGTCCTGCCACACCCTGGTGCGTCATCAGAGCAGGCCTGGATTGAGCCGCCAGAGCGCGAAATTGAGCGCGCCGGCAAAGCTCACCCACGCCAGGTAGGGCAACAGCAGAATGCCGGCAAGCGGCACGACGCGCCAGAAGGCCGCAATCGTCGCGGCGATCAGGAGCCACAACAACACGATGTCGAGCAAGGCCAGGCCGCCAAGCTGCCAGGCGAAGAACAGCCAGCTCCACAGCGCATTGAGAACCAGCTGCACAAGGAATAGGGAAAGCGCCATTCGACGGCGGGCAAACCCGCCGTTTTGCCAGACCAGCCAGGCCGCCACCGCCATCATGGCAAAGAGCACCGTCCAGACGGGCCCGAACAGCCAGGCCGGCGGCGACCAGCCCGGCTGGTCAAGCTGCGCGTAAAAGCTCGGCGCCTCCAGCGAGGCCACCGCGCCGACAAGCGAGGCCGCATAACAAAGCAGCAACCAGCCGCCGAGGCCGAGCCATTTCTTCATCGCGGATGGATGATCTTGTTCGGATCTCATTGCGTGCACGAAACAGCTCCTGGAGTCGGTTTGGCGCCAGCCACCAGTTTGGCGCAAAGCGCCGTCGCTGTCGACACGATTCTCTTCGGGGCGCTCGGTGCTGGGTCGGACAAGGCCGGATCATACATGAACGACTTGTTAGGTGTTCTCGAAGGCAATGCCTAGGCGCCAAGCGAAAGCTTCACGCACCGCGTTAACTCGTCCAATTCTTGAGTGATTCGCTCAGGAGGCTGACCAGTAGCTTCGTCTCGATACGATGTGGAGATCTCATATTCGTGGGATCCTTCCCGGCGGTTCCAGGTCGCTTCCATCTCGAGCGAAAGGTGGGCGCCTTCTGGTAGATGGTCGCCGCAGGATTGGAGCGTGGGGCGCTCGGGAGAACTCGCGCCTACCAGTAGTAAACCGCCCGCGCAGAGAGCAAACAGGCCTATGGATCTCTTCATGGTTCCTCCGATCTTGGTTTGATGACGCCTAATGATTTGGGCAATCGGCGTGCGTATGCGCGTCCGGTGGAGACCCGATAGCACTGGGATGTGCCTGAGCGACTTGCTATGTGCCCAGGAGCCACATCACGCCAAAAAGCAGGGCCAATAGAAGAATAGCGCTACGAAAGAAAGTGCTAGATCGAGTGGCCGCTGCTTGCGCTTCAGGTGATCCGATTGGCACCCAACCCGAAAAACACCCAACGATATAGGTATTGAACGGAAGCAGGACCAGCAAGAGCAGAAGCCCCGCACCAATCGCAAGAGCTTGGTGACTTTGTTGGAGCACAAAGTAGAGCGCGAATGCGGGCAGCAACGACAACAGCGAAACTAGCCCATCTCCAATTGAAGCCAACTTGATGGGTTGTCCGGTCTTCTTGCACCTGGCCCTTCCCAGGAATACAAACCGGGAATCTATTCGGCATTTTGGAGTCATGTTGGATGCTTCATTCACAGCACATAACGCCGCGAACAGCGGTACTTCAAAGTGGTTTAGAGCGAAGCGGAAAGCCGCTTCAAATTATCCGCCTGCTTCGCTTTGTTAGGCATCCCCCTCTTTCGAGGGCAAGTCTACCCAGTTGGAGAGTTGATGCTTCCGAGCAGACGACTTGTAGTACGCGGCCATAGCAACGCCGAAGAAGACTCCTGCGGCTAACGCGGAGACTGTAGCGCCAAACACAGATAAACCCATGGAGCGCCACTGAACAAGCCACATTAGGACTCCCCAGGCAGCAGCAAACCATAGTCCCGTTGAAAGCGCGTTTCTGAGAAAGCAGTTGTAATGCGGAGGCTTGGCCTTGACGCCTAGCTTCCATAGGATGATCAGCGCCGGTGGCATGCTATTCGACTTCCAAATGCCAGGCTCTTTGAGCTCTTTCATCGCGGCTTCCTTTCTCTTTTCAAAAGACACGGTAACTCCTTAAGGTTGCCTAACGTTTAGCTAAGCCGCGCGTAAGCGCGTTCGGTGGAAGGCCGAAAGGGCCGGAACGTAGTTGAGCGACTTGTCATGCGGCTATGCCTTCTACCTGCAAATGGCCTATATCGGTTCTCTGGCTAGCGTGCTCAAAGGTAATCGCGCAAACATTCCCGTCGGAGTCCAGATCAAGGAGAGTGCTTTCATCTAGATCCCGGGTTTCAGAGATCTCCCTGCCCTGAAATTCGATATAGAGCGTATCCGTGTCTTCAAAATACTGGACTTTCATAGCTTAAATCCTCGATCGAAGAACGCATTATGGACCGTCTCGCGGTCCGCAAGCAAAACCACCCGGAGATAGCGGCCGCCAGTCTCCGAAATCTGGGCCCACCTTCGAACGTGCCATCTGATTGGACATGCCCGTGCTCCGGGCGTTTTACTACCCGCTGAATCCAGTCGTCTCTTATGTCGGCGCGATCGGGGCGGTTTCGAGTGCTATCGAAGTAGCGGGTAGTCTTCATACCTTCAGTACCGGGGCCGTATAACGTCTGAGCTAAGCGGCGCGGCTTTAGCCGCGTCCGGTGGAGGCCCGAAGGGCCGGAACGTACTTGAGCGATTTGTTAGGTTACACCGGCCTCCCGGAGGAACGTGAATATGACGCGCATGATTCTTGCAGCGGCCTGAGCCTCCGGTTGATCACGGAATCCGGGGTTCGCGTACTGATATGCTCTGTATCGCGAGCCAGTTCTCAATTCGACAACCATTGCAACTCCATCGTGCACGCGGACCTTGGGGTCTGGAAGCTCAGACTCGTCAGGCAAAGTTCTAATACCAAGATCTACTAGCTTGTGATAGATCTGGTCCCAGCCTGGCTCGTCATCAAAACTAGCTGTGCACACTTCGCTATCATCGCCAACTCGAAAGTTATTGCACTTTTGCGAAATCTCGCCCCGGAAGTGCTCCGCATCATCTCCCATATACGCAAGGGCGCTCGGGAAGTAAGCCAGAATCTCCCCTCTGATGTCTTTGTCTCCGTTAGCGTGCAATCTCAGCATATGGTCCGGAATCCCGACTCCAAAGCCAATCCATACACGCAGCTCTGACTCCTGAGCCGGAAGATTTTGATCCTCTAGCCGCTCTAATCCAGCAGCATCCACAACTTGATGGGTGGATGACAGCAAGGAAGGTTGATAGTCGTCCTCATCGGACGCCTGCACCGGCCCAAGTAGTAGAGTTGTCAACGCGATTGATCGAAACAAGCTCATGGAAGCCTAGCGTCTGAGCTAACCGGCGCCGGCTTTAGCCGCGCCGGTGGAGGCCCGAAGGGCCGGAACGAACTTGAGCGACTTGTTATGCGGCGCTTACCTGGATGACTTCGCTGTATGAATGAGGCTCTGGGATAGGGTCTCCATCCGCACGCATTCCGTCCAGGTGGAACTCTATGGCCTCGCGGATTAGCTGCAACGCCTCTTGACGGGTCTCTCCGACCGCTACGCAGCCTGGAAGGTCGGGAACATAAGCACCCCAGCTCTCAGAGCCCTCTTCGAGAATGACTACATACTGCATAATTCCACCTATTTCTTGAGTCCAGCTTGCTTCAGGGCGTTGTTGAGCGTGCCCGGCGGCATATCTACATTAGGCTTCCCGGAAACGGTTACAGTTCCCAACTTTACAGGATGCTTGAATTGGCGGTGACTGCCCTGCTGACGGGCCTGATACCAACCGTCCTCCTCCAGAAGCTTGATGAGCTCTTTCACCTTCATGTTGCTTGTGACCTAGATCTCACAGACCGCATAACGTTTGGGTTAACCGGCGCCGCCGCCGAGGCCGACCGGCTTCGCCGCCGCTAAGCTTACCGGCGTCCGGTTGAACCCTTTGTTGTGTGCTTCGCCCGCTTCGGAAAGCGCTCAGGATGCTCTATGATTTCTTCCGTCAAGTCCACGTCTAATTCAGGCCAATAGAAATGTCCTGGCTGCGGTTCCTCAACGTTGAAAATCTCTCTTACCGGACGGTCCTTGAACCAAGGAAACTCGTCGTAAGGCAGAAACATTTCCTTCTCTCGAACCAGGAGCCAGACTCCAAAACTGGAGATATTCGTTACCTCAGCTGCCGAAGTGCTCTCGCCAGGCGCTAATGAGCTCACCGTAATGCTCCTCAATTAGGGTTTCAATTTCCTTGATCTGCTTCCGACTGTAGCGAAAATTCTTGGCCAACTCAATTTCTGGCTCTAGCCAGAACTTCGCTTCTCCATCTCCCGATATGACATGCACGTGAATTCTCGGTTCCTCGCGGGAGAAGAAAAAGAACCGGTAACCGCGTTCTCGGAATACTGTAGGACTCATCGATCTTTCCAGCACATAACGTTTAGCTAAGCGGCGCGCGTAAGCGCGTCCGATGGAGGGCCGATAGGGCCGGAACGTACTCGAGCGACTTGTTATGCGATTTGCTGGAGGGAATTGGCAAGATCTCGCCCGGCGGTTGGAGTCGGCAAGGGCTTTCCCTCCTTGTGGTAGAGCTCGATGATCTCGTCGACGATCTGACAGAGTTGATCGAAAACCTCCTTCTCGTTGACTCCGTGGCAACCGCCGTAAACTAGGCCAGGAGCGCTACCAACGAAACACTGATCCTCCTCGGACCACTCCACGATCTTGGCGTACAGCGCACTTTCCTTCATTTCTTCGCCTCCTGGACGGCCTTATCTACCGCCCGAATCTGATACTTTTTGGCATCGTCTCCGAGTTTGCCGGAAATCGTCACAGGTTTCGACACATTCGAGTGGACGAAATTCCGGTGGCTGCCCTTCCCTCCCCGGTTCCGGAAGCCCGCTTTCTCAAGACTCTTGACCAGTTCGCGTACTTTGGGCGGTACTAGGGGCTTCTAGTCAGAAATTTCGAATCACAATACGATCTAGCTAAGCGGCGCGCGTAAGCGCATCCGGTGGATGTCCGTAAGGGCCGGAACGAACTTGAGCGGCTTGTTATGCAGCGGAGATAACCGCCTTCTCCGTTCCTGAGGGAAGATCGACCGATACGAAAAGCTCTTTGGGGTAGAGGTAGTCCTCCCCCGACTCGTCCTTGACCCGCAGCTGACCGAAGCTCTCCGCATCTGGGTCGGGGATGACTTCGTAGAGCTTGCGGCGCTCCAGGGAGGCCGGATACTCTTCGTTATTGATGCAGATTACAAAATTCTGATTCATTTCAACTTTCCAGAAAGCGCTTGATTTTGAATTCCTTGCGACCTATACCGGTTGCCTCGTACCAGTGTATCTCCGCCTCACGTTCCACGCCACTGGGCAACCGAATCCTGGCGAAGCCCTTGCGCTTCCGCCATCCCCCCTTGCCGTAGACCTTGCGTAGCCGCGGCAGTTCACGGATGGACCGGCCCACGGCGAAGGTCTCTATCCCCTCGATTTCACCTACGATTTCGAAGGTCACACAATCCTCCTAGGCCGAGACTGCATAACGTTTGGGTTAACCGGCGCCGCCACTGGGCTTGCCCGGCTCTGCCGCCCCGGCGCTTTCCGCCGAGGTTGAACCCATTGTTAGGAGCGCCGCTGACCGATAAAATGGCGACTGAAGCGGTATTTGGAGGCACTATGGCGACCGAACCCCTGCAACGTCTACGGTCCGAACTTCTGGCACTTTCCGAGGCCGAACGGGCGGAATTGGCCCATGATCTGATCCAGAGCCTCGATGCACCCCGCGATAACGGCGTTGAAGACGCCTGGGATAGGGAGATTTCCCGTCGACTCGGGGAAATCGACGCTGGACAGGCGGAATTGGTTGATCGGGCCGATTTTCGACGGAGAATTCGTACAAAACTTCAGCCCCGGTAGTGCGACAAGTACGAGTTCTCCGGCAAGCTGCCGAGGAAGCAGAAGCGGCAGTTGGTTGGTACGAGAAAGAGCGAGATGGGCTGGGTGCCGAGTTTGCCGAGGCGATTGAGGCTGCCCTTGATATTTTAGAGGGCGGTCTCGTTCCCCTTTCTCCTATGCCGGGGCATTCCGGATCCAAGGGGGCAAAACGCCTCATACTGCGCCGATTTCCCTTCGATATCATCGTTGTCGAAAGTGGTGCAGAATCGGTCGTTGTGGCGTTTGCTCATCATTCTCGGAAACCTGGATACTGGAGAGATCGAACTAGCTCCTAACGTAGAACTAAGGGGCGGCGGCGCGCGAAGCGTGCCGACGTCACCTTGAGAGACATGCTAGGAACATCACCACATCTCGTAACAAGAACTATCACCATCGAACCACGTTCTTACCGACTCCGTGGCAGTTTGCCACTTGTGAGTGTCGTTTAGTCGATACACAGTAATGGCTGTGCCGCCGCCGGACGAGGTTTCAAGATCGATGACCTGCATGAACCCGTTCGCAACGTTGTTCTTGAAGTGAACGTTAATTGTTGCGTGACCTTCCTCGCTGGAAATCGCGCCATTGACTCGCGTTGTACTTGAGACATTTACAAAGAAACTGGCACCTGCTGGCGCAAGATAACCGCTGTCACGTTCATGGCATCTAATCGTGTTCCGTGCAACGATATCGTAGGTCTCGGCAAGCGGATGGTCGACTTGGAACTCAAGGGTTCCAACAGCTTCAGACCGGAAGTTGCTAGTGCTTGGAGGAAAACTAGCGCAGGCTGTCGCAAGGAGGGCAATTGCTAATAGGGCTAGTGATCTCATTTTGATGTTCCTAACGTCTGCGCCAAGCGGCGCGGCTTTAGCCGCGTCCGGTGGAGGCCCGAAGGGCCGGAACGTACTTGAGCGACTTGTTAGGTGCGAAACCTAGAAATTGCTCGCCAGCATAGTGACATTGCCACGATGACGAAGCCAACCAGAATGGCCAACCAAGACACGACGCGGTTCCTGCTGAAATGATATTGTCCACATTCAACGCTTCCGAGAACGTCCTTCAGCAAGGCGTAATCGACTATGCTGCAGCATTGGTCGCTCCAACCAACAGATTTCACGAGGACCTGTATTGTTAGTGCCGCTGAGCCGATCAGCAAAAGCACGTATCCGTTCTTTAGCCATGTACGCTTTTTCTGCACTTAACGTCTGAGCTAAGCGGCGCGGCTTTAGCCGCGTCCGGTGGAGGCCCGAAGGGCCGGAACGTACTTGAGCGACTTGTTAACCACCGACCTTCTCAGAGCCCCGGCACTCGGAAGCTAGTGAGGCGACTTCATTTGATTCCAACTCGAAAACTGCGGTTAGCCCAGACCGGAAACTCTTCTCCCGCAGGCGCACATCTATTTCTAACCGGACCCTTAGGCAATAGTGCCCGAGCGAATCAAGACGTTCGACGGTAATTCCTTCTCGGCCGGTGTCGGACTGCAAGGTTGCTGATTGTATGGATCCCTCCAGCAAGGAATCTAGATCCTTGATGTACGCAGAAAGTTCCGAAAACTCAAAGTACGGCTCGGCCTCGCCAGCGAGTCCAAGCTGAGAACACTTTACGCTCAGGATGCCGTCGCCCGTACCGACGGTACCGCCTTCGAGCCACGAGATCTCTATAAATGAACTGTCCGGGTAGCGTCTATTCACTGGAGGTGGTTAACGTTTGCCTTAACCGGCGCGCCCACAAAACCAGCCCGGCTTTGCCGGCCCGCAAGTTACGCCGCGTCCGGTTGAAGGCTTTGTTATGCGAGCGGCGCGCATTTTACTAAGGCTCCTCTTGGTAACTGGGCCTTTCCTGAAGCAGTATGGTCTGCTTCCCACAGCGAACTTCCAGTCTCTCGAGAATTTCTCTTGCTACTCCCCCAACATTGGGGAGAGCACTCCTATTGGCAATCTGATCCAGCTCTTCCCTCCTTGATCGGCTTGCAAATTCTGCCTCTGTTGAATTTTGAGTGGGTATCATCGCCTCGGGACCCTGATTGGAGCCGGAGTGATGAGCGCACAGATTTTCGAAGCCGCCCTTGGCCTGACGC
>NZ_JBHJMR010000009.1:0-138354 GCF_042310355.1 Wenzhouxiangella indolica
GTTCCGCCATCACTTCGGCAGCTTCTCATGCTGCCCGGTCAGCTCTCGCCGACCGAAACCGCATTGCTGCGGCACACACAACTATCCTGACAGAGGGGGGTTCGCTGCCCGCCTGGCAGATTTTGGCGCCGGCTGATTTCCGGGGGGATTACCGTCCGACCTGCCCTAATGACAGGGCCCATGGCACCAACAAGGGGACAGGCGAAACCCTCGCCACCCAAGACAATGAATTCCCTCATTCGGCACAGGCCTGATTTTCGAGGTACGGTCAGAATAACCCGCCAAATTACGTTAACCTTGAGTTCGCCAGTTTTGTGCTTCCCCCCCCATTCTGACGCCGGCTCTACATCATCATAATATGACTTCTCAGTGTCCAAAACCCAAGGCGACTCACTTTGCTAAAACGTCAATTTTCCGGAGAGAGTTTATTTACAAGTTTTTATTCACAAGCATTATTCGACAAATAGTCCCTAACTCTTCATCCGTGGGATCATCAAAATTAACGACAACACGAACGCCTTCTACTTTCCACTCGAGCATTCCAGTTCCCATATGGGTATATGCCCTCTCGGGCACACCAAAACGATCTAATACTTCCTGCGTTCGACCAAAACTGAGACCAAATGGAAGTTCGCCACGATAGCGCTTATCACTAAGTGTCAAACATCCATCAGTATGACCAGATGCGAGGAAAATCGCGTACACACGATCCTCCTCCAAGCGAAGAGAAACCCCCTCTGACCTAAAACTAATTGAATCGTCAGAATCTTGACGCTCTGAATTTAGATTGGCAGCAAAGTCCATTATCAATGTAGAATCAACAGGTGTGCCGCCATATGAACGAACGATCTCAATCATGCGTTCGGATTGGGTGAGTTCCTTGGAGCAACCTTGAACCGCAATAAGTACTAAAACGGCGATCATAATCTTCTTCATAAAAGAACCCCTAAACTAACTATACAGACATTTCAACCAAATACTTTACAGGCTTTGCCTTAAGCAACTAACTAAATGGCTTATTACGAGCTGCAAAACAACCCCTAAGTCCTTACGAGCACCTTCCATAATCGTTTTCTGATGCCGACTCCCCCTATAATTATTAACCCTCTTCAACTTATACTTTAACTCTCTTGCCGCGTTAAACTAACTCACTTATCCAGAATCAATAACTCAATAAAGAAATTCATCCTCGGTATATCTCGACTTTGGACCATCTAGAGGAATCCACTGCCCAGCAATACCAATAAAGCGGCGCCGGTAATTTCCGCTCGAATTAAACACACCGAACGTGTCAAGACGAGAATCAACAACAGCAAAAACTGCATAATCTTGATATCTAGAGATGCCGCCGGTTCTGATCCACGATAATGTAAAGCCAGTCTCTCCCAACGATCTTCCGGAACTCGCTTCCGCATTACTGGCAAGCCATCTATAAAAAGCGCTCTCCGATGGCTTTGTCGAGGCCAAGAATATGCCAAGGAGAAGAAGTAAGGCCGAGGCTATGACGAGCCTTCTGTATAGCCTACCCTGGTTGAGTGAGTTTACCGTATCTTTCACAACAAGCCTCCCATATAGTATTTCGTTTGAAAAGATTGAGCATACTTACAGCCGCCTCAGAAACTTTGCTTTAACTCCGGGGAGCTTACGAGCGGGCCGCATTATTACGGAGCTGACCCGGAGGTTCGCTCGAACGACCCTCGAAGAGCTGGAAGCCCGCCACGAATTGGAAAGCTCAAGCGTCAGGCAGCGCAACGGAAATAGCTCAAAGGTCTGGTGACCTAGGAAATCTTGCAACTGAACGATGCTCCGCACGAAGAACTGAGCCATTAGTTCGGCCAGGACCGCTCGATAAAGAAGGTGGATCGGCGCACGTATTTGCCTTTTAATAACAGTTCCCGGTCGAACTATACACAATGCCACGTTGCTGAAACTACAGCCTGATGGAT
Source organism: Wenzhouxiangella indolica (assembly GCF_042310355.1). Taxonomy (NCBI): domain Bacteria; kingdom Pseudomonadati; phylum Pseudomonadota; class Gammaproteobacteria; order Chromatiales; family Wenzhouxiangellaceae; genus Wenzhouxiangella; species Wenzhouxiangella indolica. The sequence continues at coordinate 1,947 of NZ_JBHJMR010000009.1, forward strand.
TTTTCCGTTGAGAGAATCCCGAAAGTCATTTAAAGAAGACGGCTTGGAAGCCATAACTTCGGTAAGTTTCTCTAGCTCGTCGTCAGTGAGCACCATCGCTAATTGATTGCTCATGCACGCGCAGTGCCCGGCATCACCGCTATTCCTAATGCAATCGTCTTCGAATTCCTCGATAGAGCTTGAGCAACCAACTGTCAGGAATCCCCAGAGAACTGCGGAACACACTAATGCAAAGGCATGTGCTTTATTCATCTCATTTTCTCAGCAGATATATACCGAATTTTTAAAGGTCCCAAACGGGCTCTATTCCGATCACACGGACGATTTTGGAAAGACCCCGAACTTTCCGCCGACACAATGCCCGTTCAACCAGGCACTGTCTACACTGGATTGTAGCCATGCTAGGGATTACGGAAGCCACAAGGGAGCAGCCTGGGGCCCTTCGGACGTGCTAGGGCTTTCAGCAAAGCGTATCCGCAGGAGAGTTGTCGGTTTTTCGGATGCCTCCGTATGAGTGGGGTTGTATCCGCCGGAAACGGTAGCACCAATGGGCCGCTTCGCCTTTGAAGGTACGTGTCTTCCTCAATTCCCATAAATGGCCTCGGTGGAGTCTAAAATTGCTCTATATGAATCGAGCACGCTGGCGACTTTATGATTAGAACATTGAGCGGTCGCAGAGTCGAGAGAATTCCGAGCAGCGTCAATTTTCTGTTGAAGTGAGGGAGCCCTCCCGGTTGACGCCCTAGATTCCAAGGATTTTTGAACCTCTCCCAAGTCGGCCCTCGCTTTACCTTGCAATTCCATGCAAATATCCTCACCCAAACCGCACTGGTCATTTCTTGTGCCTATATTCACATAATCCCCGAGCACTATAAACGTTGTTATTAGCGTGTTGCGCTCATCAAAAAGACCAAATGAGATTTCTCCGCATACGACTCTCTCGTTTTCCTCTTCTGGCCGAATAAATTTGATGTTTCTAAAACGCGGTTCGCCAAGCTCATCCAATATGTAAACAGAGTAGAGACCGTCTGGCTCTGCCCCCTCCTCTTGCGCCCTATGTATTCGATCCGCAATAAGGTTCCTGATCTCACGCTCTTGATCTGAAACGCCTCGGTGGTCAGCCGTGGCTCACTCTCCATTTCCACACCCAGCCACTATCAGGGTAAACGCTAAAAACCATGTTATCGTTTTCACAAATTGCATGAAGCCCCTGCCAGTTTAGATTTCCTATTTCGAATAAGCTATCTCAGCCTCCATCTCAGTAGAGCTTGTATTCTGCTAAGCTGCTTAACCCCTCTTACTTCCTGCCCTTTTTACCATAACGCGAGATCACGGCAAATCTTCAGGCGTGAGCACTATCAATCGGCGTTTCACTCAAGTTATTTGGGCTTTCCCGACATCATAGACGCTTCTGATCCTCACGACGAGGGCTATTGGGCGCCTCGGCTGGACGTCACGTCGCTTAGCGGGATGTCGATCGATCCTCGGGCTTGTAGCTCAGCCGGAATTCACAGATGCCGCAACCGGGCAATGGCAGCGCACCAACCGGGCACTGCCCCATCCGAACAGTCCTCCGCAGGGTCTACTGAGCTATTGGTCTAGCAAATCGGCACACTTGACCGATCGAGCAATTGAGCCGGCAAACTGGCCAGGTTGGGCCTCTACCGCAATTGCGATCCCTCTTTCATCTGTTGCCAATTGCACCTCCTGCGTCTTTTGTCTGGTTCCTTTGTATTCTTGAGAGGCGCTGTGACGCGCACAGCCTTTCCAAATGTGACATCCGTCAACGAATTTGCGACATGTCTTCCCGCGGCCGCGACTGGGTTGAATAGCTCCCAGTCAGATCCAGTTCCATTTGCGTCGGTTCGGCGTCATAGAAAACTTCACACGGAATGAAGTCCGACTTGGCGATCATCGGGTACTCCGACGACTTCGGAAAGACGCCGTGGATAACGTTCCCGACCGTTACGATGTAGCGGCCCCGGCACTCGGTCATGCAGCCTGCCTCAAATTTCTTGCAGTTTGAGCTGGGTCGGGTGCATCCCACGACAAGAGAAGGCTTTGCTGGTGCCCGGCCCTAGCCTCCATGTAGCAGGCAAAAACCTCCTGCGCGGTGATTTGACGCTTGCGCCTGAGCTGCCAGGCAATTTTCTCGATCGCCCGCCAGTTGACGGGCCGGGCAAGCCAGCGGCGCACTCGCTTGCGCTCCTCGTTAAAGCGTTCCGCGATTGGTGCACCACAGTCGACACCCAGATCCTCGACGTACTCCCGCAAAGTCTGCAGGCGCTGGGCCAGGAACCGGCACGTCTCCAAGTCCATGCGGGCACCGATGGCACGCAGCGGGCGATTGACCGCCTTGGCTTCGGCCAGCGGGCCTGCTAGCGACACGCGCAGTTCTGCCCGATACGCTGCCAGGGTATCTTCCCACGCGGCCCGGGCATTACCCGGCCCGACGACCGGATTGAAGCGGTTGCGCCTTCGTTTCACCAACTGCCTTGTAACGCCGGAGCCGGGCAGGGAGTTGCTGACCGCCACCGCGACCACCCAGCGGCCTTCTCGCATGGCCGCCAGGGCGTGTCCGGCTTCATGCCAGGCGGCTACGCCGATATGCGTTCGTTTTCCTCTCCTCACCAAGAGCCTCCGTCCGTATCTGGCCGCTCATACCCATAGCCTGCCAAGGCAACCTCATGTGGATCAAGCCGCGCTCACGGCGACCCGTCCTCCCCGATGATCTTCCATCCTCTCCCGTAAGGGTTGTTCGGCGAATCCTGGCGATAAGGATTCCCCGCCCCGTAGGGATTGTTGATGCTTTCCGACGAGTAGGGGCTCCCGAAACGGCCGTAGGGATTGGAAATCGAATCGGGATCGTAGGGGTTGGTGCTCAGCCGCCCCCGGTAGTTGCCTTGCGAGTCGTAGAGCTTCGGCGCCTGCGTCGCGTAGGGGTTGGTGGCGCTATGGTTCGAATAGGGGTTGCCATAGGGGCCATAGGGGTTCCCGATGCTATTCGGGTCGTAGCTGCTCCCGGCGCCATAGGGATTGGCAGTGGAGTCGGCCCCGTATGGATTGGCGCTGAGGTTGCCCAGGTACTCGTCGGCCAAAATCCCCTGGGAGAGAATAAGGAGCCCGGAAACGAGCCCCACGCGAATCATCATGGAAATGGATTTGCTCACTTGTTGCATCGTTGTCACCTCCGTGTTTCAGATTTTTGATCAAACCGGCCATTCAGCTAGACCCAACCCATTGGCATAGGGTCAACGCCTGTCGGGTAGCTGCACGCGGCCAAACAGGTGGCTGACCAGCGTCTCCCGGATGTATTCGGATCGGCTGATATCCGTTCTCCCCGCGAGCTGCTCAAGCTCACTGGCCAGAGCTTGTGGCATCCACACCTTCAGGTCGTGGTCGTTTTTGCCCAGCTCGGCTGTCCGGTTGTCGGCGGCAGCCGAGCGGGAGTACATGGGCACATCCAAAAACGCCTCCTTCTCGCCCTGCGGCAGGAACCGCTGGTCACCGCGCTCGGCGAGCGCCAGAAAATCGTAGTGGCCGTAGACATGGGCGAACAGGACATGGCGCACCACGCTCGACAGGTCACTGTCATAGTAGGCCGCGAGTTCCCACAGCGCCTCCCAGACCGGCTCCGGCACCCAGAATTTGACGGCCCGGTCGTTCGACTCGAGCCCGGCATAATCCCGGCCGGTGCCGGTCAGGTAGGTCGCCGGCGCGTCCCCACGCACTGCCTGCTGATTACTGCTCATTTCGCGATGATTCGGCTTCGCTCGATCCAAAATTCCCATAGATGATGCCTTCCTTGACGGGGTCTGCGACACTTTCCCCTATTTTTTCTGGATGCGAATCAGGGTTGTCAAACGCGACTCTGACATTCATAGGATCGCACTCGAACTTCTCAGAATGTGAGAATCCTGGGCACGGGCACCGAGCCCTCTCTCAACGCCCACGGCATCCGGCCCGAAATCAGTTTCAGTACCGCCCTCACCTCCCTCGGCCAGCCTCTACCCTGCTTTGTGCTGAGCTGCTCGCCTCTGAAATGTCCAATCACCTGACGCCGGCCGACCGCGGCGCTATCGACGCGCTCGCCCCCGACTGGCCTAGAGATAATCGCCGCCGGCACAATCAGGCCCAAATGCCCGCGATCAAATTGCGGCGGTCACGAAATAGGGGAAGCCCACAAGGGCGCCCGCGTATCAGGCACACTGGCAGCAAACTCACGAATGCGAGCGAAGTTATGCCGCAACTCGAGTCTGGACGACACGTGGCCGTGGGTGAACCGGGACTGATTGAGGCAGTCAGGCAGGCTGACGAGACTGGTGCGCTGAATGCCGTGATGCTAACGAGGACCTCGATTCGGAAGACCCAGGACCTGGCTGAACTGTTACCGGTCGTCTATTTCGACGAACGCGAAGGCACGCCACCGGATTGTCCGAAGTACGCGTCTGGCCTCCTGGTCCACGAAGTACTCGAGGGAAAATCAGACTGGAGTGACGACGAAGTCACCGAATTTCGAGCATGGACCAAGAACCATACCGGTCTGCAACAGTGGCTCGCCGACTACCTGCAGCAACTGGATGAGGCCATCCGGACCACTCGCTCCTGGCAGGGCGACATCGTGGACGACGATGGCTCGTGAGCCACTGGGCGCCTTGCTGCCAATCTGACCGGAAACCGGCTGCACTGGCTTGTAGCCATAACGGAGATTACGGCACCCACAAGGGAATAAGCTAACCCCTTGCCACCAAACAACCCAACATGCCCCTGACCGTACGCCGCGACTCGAGCATGGAGCAATGTGAGAAATTGAGCATATCAGGCGGGCTATCGTGTATCCAGCGTCCGGCTCCTTGGGAGAACGGTGGAATTCATCGGGCAGCAGCGCCGTCCTACCTGATCTCAACACGCGGAGGACTCAGGTCGATCCGAAGCTCGCGTGCCAGCCCCTCGATCCGATCGGGCCCCACGTGCTCGAGCAAATAGGCCACCAGGTCTTCCTGCCGCGCCTGGCCAAATACCATTCGGTAGGCGGCGAGGGAGCGGCGCAGGTGCTCATACTTGCGAGTGTCCCGGCTGAACGGCAACACCGGCACATGCCGTTCGATGCGGGCGCCGCCATCGATCGGATAGATCCAGTCGGGAATCAGGCCAGTGGCGTGGCCGGGCAACTCATCGCGGGCACGATCGAACATCGACCGCCAGCAATCCTTGTCTACGGCTTCGCGCCCCGTTGCGGAATAACGTGATGCCAGATTCTTGCGGACAGCGTGCCCCTTGTACCGGTGGATTCGTCCCTCGCGCTGCTCCATGTCCACCGGATTGCCCGGAAGGTTCCAGTGGACGATGGCGTGGCAATAGGGATGGAAGTCCAGCCCTTCCTGCCCGACCGAGGTGGATGCGAGCACGAACGGCCAGAACGGGGAGTTGAAGGCGGCACGCACCTGATCCTCTCGAGTCACTCCGCTGCCGTCATCCCCTTCCGCCTTGCCGAAGCGCACGGCGAAGTGCGTTCGCAGGCGCTTGCGTTGCAGTTCCGGATCGCCATTCTCGAAACCGATCTCGTCCCACTCCACGCGGCTGGCGGGCAGCGCCACGCCTTCCTCAAAGGCCTCGACGATGCGAGTGCACGCGGCCTCGGGGGCCTGTCTGGATGCGGCCGTGGACTCAGCGAGCATATGTAAGTACTCGTCATTGACCGCGGTCAGGCCACCCTCCAACGCATAACGCAGAATCTGACGCCAGTAGGGCTGGGACGTCTTCGACCGGTATCCGCCGCGGATCAGGACCGAGGTCTCGATCTGGTTGAACAGCCGACGGTAACTCCAGCCTATGCGTGCCGCTCCGTCGCGCAGCCAGACCGGAGTATCCGCCGCGCAATGACCCGAGACGGATCGTAGGCTGCGCAACGCGCTGGTGGCGGGACCGGCAATCGCGACTCGCGCGAGCAACTCCACCAGATCCTCTGGCGCACGCCCGCTCGGCCGCTGGCCCTGAACGATTCGCCATGCGTGCTCAAGATGCTCGGTCCAGCCTTCCGCGTAGGCCTCCCGCTCGTCATGGGTCCATTCGTAAGCCAGATCCTCGCGCGCCCACCAGGCCCAGGCGTTCTCCCCGTCGTCTTCGAGGTCGAGCAGAATCGGTGCGACCCAGTACCAGGCTTCGTCCGTGCGACCTTCCAGCTGCCCCGGCACAACTGCCGGCAACAACTGTTCAATGGCTTCACGGGCATGCCGCAGCACGGATCTCAGGTCTGGTGTTTCGCCATCCGCATCCCGGGACGCGCTCAGCAGGGCCTCGCGACCCACACGGGCGAGAACACTGGAGGGATAGAGCAAGGTGAACAGAGGCAACCCGATGGGGCGGCCATCGCGGACGTCCAGCCGCAGCAACCGTGACATCGACTCGCGAGCCTGCTGCGTGTTCTCCGCCTGCTCGTCGAAGCGGGTGTGCAGGCGGCGTTCGATCTCGTAACTGACAAGTGCAGCGATCGTCTTCGGCACAACGGTCCATGCCGAGAAGATCAGTCGCTTAGTCACCCGGCCGGGATCGACCCTGGCATAGTTTCCCTGGAGACCATAGGGCGGCAGGCTCGGTGGCAGCCAGAGCATGTTCCAGACCCCCTGACGAATGACGTCCTCCAGTAACATGCGGAGTCTCGCGTTGCCCGGGTCGATGGCGCGATAGGCGGTTACTGCCTCCTCCGACAGCAGCAGTGACTGGTGCCGGCGCAACTCCCGGGTCAGTGACTCATTGCCCCGCACTTTCAGTGCATCACGGACCAGATGCTTGACCTTGTAATCGTCCATGAAGTTCAGCAGGTACGGTGCCGACTTCCAATACTCGATCATGTCGGGGCCGTTGACGGACCGGATCATTCGCTGCAGCGCCAGGTAGCGGCCCGCATCGGTTCTCGACAGCGCTGGTTGCGAGTCCGGCACTTCCATCAGCATGTCGTCACCGGAATCACTGGCACGTGCCCGTTCGGTCCGCACCATTACCTTGCGCAGATGCTGTTCCACCCCGGAGCGGCATTCCAAGGCCTCTTCCGGTCCGGCCGAGGGAATCCGGTACAGCGAACGCCGCATGCGTTTGAACAACGCCTCGACCTGTCCGGCCTCGTCATCGTCATTGAACAGGAATCGCAGCGTCTGCATGAAGTCACGGTAGTGATCATCCTCGGCCTCGCCGTGCAACGTGTACATCTTGTAGGGAGTCGCGGAGAGCAATAGGGTACGGACGCTCACGTCTCCCTCGGCGAATTCGAACAGACGATGGGCCAGCTCCCCCGACTCGTTCTCGGGATCCAGCAATTCCTTGAATCGCTGGAACTCGTCGAGGATGACCAGGTCCGGCTCCAGGGCAGTCAGACAGGCATTGGCCAGCACCCGTCGGAGTTCTCCCACGATCCGCTGCATTCTCCGCCAGAGCTCGTCAGACGTGTTCCTGATGGGCACCCCCTTCAGCGCCGCGCAGACCTCGTGTATCCGGTCGTGCAGTGAACTCCGCCCACCACTATCGGCCTGCACGGCTTCGCGGTCGATGGCATCCCCAAACCTGCGCAGCAGATCCGGTTCGATCTCCACGTATCCGATTCCCGGGAGATAGCGCGCGCGAAGCCGCTGTTTCCAATCCCGAAGATCATTGACCCCGCCCTGGAACAATTTCGGCCCGCCACCGCCCAGCACCTTCCCCCGCTCCGACACCGGCAGAAGGTCCAGGTCCTCCAGCATCCAGTAAAGCAGAGCCCGTTCCTGCCACTTGCCGGTACTGTTCCCCATGTGAAACGAGGTGCCGGGCGTAAAGGCCACGAAATTCAGTCGATTATCCATTTGCGGCAACATCGCGGGCAGCATGGTCAGCCGCCCGACCTGTGCCGCCTCCCGGGAACCGGTGAGATTCAGTCGCTGCAGATTCTGGCGGGCGATGTCCGCATTCGAGCAGATATAGACGATATCGATGCGCTCGATCTTGTCCTGCAGGTGTTCGATTGCACGCGCGATCACACCCCGGGCCACCATCGTCTTGCCGAGGCCCACCTCATCGGCAACCAGGAACCGCCGCGTGCAGTCGGGATCGGTGTACATGCGCCGGAACACGTGCTCGACCGTATCCCGCTGAAAGGGTTTCAGCGCAGCGAGCATCTGCTCAGTATCCGGCTTCTCGATACCTGCCTTAGGCATCCTTCACCGCCGACTTGCGATTGGCCCATACGGCCTGCCAGACAGGCAGAAACCCATCGGGCAGCATTTCGTCCAGATCGCCCGTCTCTCCCAGATCATCGAGCAGGCGCTTGATCTGATCTAGTCGCTCCGGGGAGCGATCCAGCGATTTGAGCAAGGACTCGAGCAGCGGCGTGTCGTCCGACCCCGTGATGCGGAATTCACCACTCCAGCCACCGTGTCCGATGCCCGCATTCATGATCGCCTCGATGCTGTCGTCCGCCAGCAGGATCATCAGCAGTCGCATGAACTCTCGCCGGTCCTGCAGCATGCTGCGCAGCAATCGGCTGCCCCGATCGGCCGGCAGACCGTCAACGGGCAGACGCAGCACGAATTGGCTCTTCCGGCTCTCGTCCTGTTCGCGTGCAGTCAACTCGACGGCAACGAAGGCGGTCAGCGCTTCCAGCGTCACCGCACCGAAATCGAGCTTGCCGCCATTGATCGTTCGTGCCCGCCGCTCCTCCAGGCCAATCGGCCAGGCCTGCCCCGTCAGCCCATCACCGAGCTCCGGCCATTCACCCCCGACTCGAAGCACATAGGGCGGTTTCTGGTCGGTAGTTTCAATGGAGACCCTAAGGTCTGCACTGGCCAAGGCTCGTCGCGCCTGCCACAACCGATCGTCCAGTCTCTGACCCACCACATTGGTCTCTTCGACTTCCTCCGTGGGCGGTTGCCAGTACTCGAGCAGGTCTCGGAATCCGGCCTCACCATTGCCCTCTTCGAGGAGCGCCTTGATTCCGAGGTTCTTCTTCCGGCCGGCGAGCTCCACGAGGAACTCGACGTTGTGACGGAATGCCGCCTCGGTCGCGTTAGCCGAGCCCGTCCATACCCGAGCCTGCCAGCCGTCATCCATCACGTACAACTTGGCATGGAGGCCGGAGAGCAGATTCTCGTCCTCACCCTGCGCCTCGACATCTTCCTCGGGCGTCGCGTTCTGCGAAAAGGTGAAAAGCTCGTCGAACAATTCACGGGTCTCTCCCGATAGCACCTGCAGCTGGTCCTCGCGGCTGACCAGCTTCGCGGCGCGACGCCCCTCTGCGTGACGCACGACCCAACCCTCGCTCAGAAACGGAGAAACGACGAGCAATGGCCGGTATTGGGGCTCGAACGCCGGCGTCTTGCTGCCGCGCACACCCATAGGCCAGAACCGGAGCGATTCCGCCCCCGGCGGACACTCGAAACGCACACGATTCACCTCACCCAGCACCCGATCCACGGCGGCCTGCGCACTTTCGGATTCGCTCATGGCAAAACCAGGCAGGGCTTCGATAAATCGACGCAGCGGCCTGGGATCGGGATCACTTACGCGCTTCGATTCCAGTGACCCATCCAACACCAGTGCCGTGTCCCAGGAGCGGTCGAAGGTCAAGTTCCGACTGAGACAGACGAACCGGTACCGCACGTCATCGTTCGAGTCCACGAAACGCAACAGCCAGCACTTTGGATGGAACACGCCGTGCTCGCTCGCCGCGGCGACAGGAATCACGCAGTCCTCTAGATACGCGAACAAGCGCTGCTGGCCGCGCGGCACGTGGATCTCGCCCGCTTGGCAGAAGACGTGGATTCGGTCCGCGTATCGGCGAAGCGCCTCCAGCGTAGCCAGGGGATCGGCCTGACCGTCCTCGCTCATTGCATCCCGGAAGGCGGCGGCCACCGGCACACCCAGCAGGGCGTAGAGATCGAGCGAGTAGGTGGTGCCGATGGCCTGATCGAGGTCATACCCCTCGGGTGGCTTGACGCAGTCCAGCAGCAGGCGCCGATCCTGGGGGTCAAGCACTCCGGGCCTCCGACTGATGGTCGAGGGCCTCGTGAATGTCGGCGAGGTGGTCGCGCATGACTGGCCAGCGGTAATTCATGCGGGCCGTCCCGGAACCAGTCTCGCCGTTCCACAACTCCAGCAGTCTGGGATTGTGCAATCGGGCCTGCGCCTTCTTGAGCTGACGCTCACGATTGTCGATAAGATAACGGACCTTCGGGTGATCGGCCAGCGAGGAAGCATCATCCGCAGCAAGCAGTCGATCGAGCCAGCTGTTGATGAACTGGCGACTCCCCACCGGCACGTTGGAACGCGTTCGCGCAACAGTTCGCCAGAAATCGGAGCGGTCCCATGACGAAAATTCGTTCGACCGAGCCATAATCTCGTCAGACCACTCGGCTAACATACTCCGGTAATGATCAACCCATTCCGGATTCGGTTCGGCGAGCGCCTCCGCCAGCATCACGTTGTATACGAGCACCGCGCCGTGCATGGCGAGCGAGAACTCGCGGGCGTGGCGAACGTTGTTGGCCACATCCGGCGGTAAATCGACACCGAGATCCAGCACCTCCCAGGGTGACTCCACGTCGAACGCTCCGCTCGTGCCCAATGCAAGCTGCCCGAGCAGTGAGTTCGGGTGGGTCTCTAGAATACGGTCACGCAGATACTCGGCTTCCTCGAGCCGCAGCTGCATACTCGTACCTTCCGGAAAACCATTCGGAGGCAGCGGGAGGCCGGGGCGCCAGTTCGGCCAACCGCCATCCATACCGTCGCCCACCTCCGGTGGCCCGTGGACCGCAAGCCGGTGGTGATACGAATCCAGCGACCACGGGCAGAGACGGATCCGCCACTCCGAAAGCCCGTTCCAGTACACGCTGCTGGGGAGCCGCTTCAGACTCTTCCCGGACCAGCTCCCGATTGTTCCCCTTGAATCCTCGGACTCCAGCAGATGCCCGATGAGATCGACTTCAGCATTTCGGGCCTTTCGCGCTACCCAGTCCTTGGTCACCTGACCTCGCCTTTTGCCGACCCGACTTTCGATCTGCTGATAAATCCAAGGAATGAACAGGAAATATCGGGCACGCGTCTGGATCGTCGACACTCCTGGCGCAAGCAGATCCGCGAGCGCATCACGGACTGTTGCCAATCCCAATTCGTCGCGCGTGTCCTTCTCGCTCAGAGAACGAACCACATCGAGAACGCGGCGGCGCTCCGTGTCGGAGTAATCAAGCCAAGACAATGATGAGCTCATGAGCGCCCCCATCCATGCATCATCCCGCGATGGATTTTCCGTACTTCATGAACACCTTCGTCGATCACGTGGACTTCCACCAATCTACACACACTTCGAACCCTCACGACGAGGCCTATTGGGGAGCTTTGGTGCCAATTTGAGTGTCAGGAATTCTTGCAGTCCTCCCAGTAGCCAAAGCCGTTGACAGCCTGCCAGTCCCTGGCTACTCGGTCAAGTTGAGCCACGAGCTGTCTGCCCCCCGCGCAATTCAGTCGGACTTCAAGTTCCACAACCGGTCACCGATGGCAACTCAATCAGGCACTACCCCCTCTGAAGTTATTTCTGTAAGGATTCTTGCGCCGACGCAAGGGTTCATCAACAACCCTTGTTAGACGTCACAACCCGGACGCTACAGACCACTTCTAATTTCTTTATGAAAATACTGGTCTAGCATTCTTCGATATTTCGCAATTCGGTCGTAATCTTTTTGTCGAGGCTCTGCGATTCGGCTCAAATCACAGTTTTCTAGCAGATCGGCGTACTTGACCGACCAAGCAATGGAGCCGGCAGAAACCGCCCGCTGAATAAACTCCTCGTAAGTGTCGTCGTTGCGGCACGTAACAGCTTCAAGCGCCTCAAGAACCTCATTCCCAAAACCATCCTGGCGCAGATCTTCCAGTAAGTAGCCAGTATCCTCCGCCACATCATGCAGTACGCCCACTATGCGTGCCACATCCGATGTCTGGGCCAACATGGCCCTAACCGGATACAGGATCCAGGATGTAGGGTTGTCCTGCCTTGTCTACCTGGCCGGCGTTTTTCGTTCCGGGCCCGGATGACTGGCTAAGACCGGTCGCTCCTCCGCTGCCGGCCAAGCCAATGCCCCATCAGTTCCGGGTAGTGCTGCTGAAGCCATTCCCGGGGGCCGCGCTCGGCGGGGTTGGCGCGCAGTCGCTGCGCGCGGTGCAGCAGCTCGGCGTGATCTGAATGGTCGTCATCCTCGGGCGGCGGCACGGGAGCGCCGATCGCCGCCAGCCAGGCGGGGAACTGCCCGATCGGCAGGGGCGGTTCCAGGTCCCAGAAACGGGCGACGCGCTCGGCCATATCAGGGTCGGCTGTCGTCTCCAGCCACTGCTCGGCGGAGTCGGGATGCCGCCAGCAGAGCAGCGCCAGGGCCGCGAGCGCCCGTTGACGCTCGCCGGTCGCCAGGAACGCACGCAGCAGCCTGGTCAGCAGCGGCGCGTGTTGCCGGTATTCGGCCACGGCCTCGACAGACTCGATCACGGCGGGCCAGTCGGCCAACTCCTCCAGGAAGGCGCTTCGATGGCGACCGGGCCGTTCGGCCTCGAAGCGCGCCGCTGCTGCATTCTCGGCCAGGGAGCGCCGAAAATGCGCGAGGTAGCGCTCGCCGTCGTCGCGCCCCAGGAAGCGCCGGGCGCGCTGGCCGAGATCACCCCGGATCTCGGCGATCAGTTCTTCCGCATCCGGTGAGGGTTGGCGCAGCCAGGCAATGGCGCCAACGAGATGCTCGGCATCGACCTGCACCGCCTCGTTCGCACCCGCGCGGGCCATTTCGGCCAGTTCACGTTCGGCGCCGGCGGCGTCGGCTTCGAGCAGCGCGCGCTCGAGCGACTTGCGTGCGGCGGTCTGCCCGCCATCGAAGAACAGGTCCTGCTGGCTGTCGCTTGCCCGGCGAGACCAGCTGCGGTGAAACATCGCGTCGGCACCGGCAACGCGGAACACGCGCCGGCCGGCCGCCGCTTCGTCGCTGCACTCCAGGTCAAGCCTTCGGGCCCATTCCTCGGCAATGCGAAGCAGCTCAAGACAGCAACCGGGATGCCCGTAGAAGACATCCTCCAGCACATCGATCTCGTTGCGCAGCCAGCGACGCTCATCCGCCGGTTCGAGACGGCGCAGCCGCTTGAGCAGTTCGACCGGTCGATAGCAGCCGTCGCGGGCGACCAGGCGGTCAACCAGCATTTGGATATGCTGCGCGTTCACGCCGGCTCCTCCAGCGGCGCGAGCAGCGCCTGCAGGTCCTCGACCTCGAGCGATGCCGCACCGCCGGAGCCGAGCAGGCCCTCGATCAGTCCGCGCTTGGTCTGCTGCAGCTCGAACACCTTCTGCTCGATCGTGCCCTCGGCCAGCAGGCGATAGACGAACACCTTGCGCGCCTGTCCGATGCGGTGGGCGCGGTCAGTGGCCTGGTCCTCGACGGCCGGGTTCCACCACGGATCGTAGTGAATGACGGTATCGGCCGCGGTCAGGTTCAGCCCGACACCGCCGGCCTTGAGGCTGACCAGGAAAAGCGGCACCCGGCCCGTCTGGAAGCGCTCGACCACCCGCTGACGATTGCGCGTGCGGCCGGTGAGCTTGACGTAATCGATGCCGGCCTCGCGCACGGCGCGCTCGATCAATTCGAGCATGCCGACGAACTGCGAGAACAGCAGCACCCGCCGGCCCTCGGCGACAAGCTCCGGCAGGAGTTCCATCAGCAGCTGCAGCTTGGCTGAATCCACCGCGCTCATGCGCTCGCCGGCCGCGATCAGGCGCGGGTCGCAACAGATCTGTCGCAAGCGCAGCAAGGCGTCGAGAACCACGATCCGGCTCTTCTCGACCCCTTTTTCCGCCAGCGCACGATGCACCTTGTCGTGCAGAACCACCCGGGTGCGCTCGTAGAGCCGGTGCTGGGCTTCGGTCAGCGCGACACGGCGCGTGATCTCGGTCTTGGCCGGCAGTTCGGGCGCAACCTCACGCTTGCTGCGGCGCAGGAAAAACGGCCGGATGCGGCGTTCGAGCCACTGCCGCGGGGCATCTTCGCCGTGGCGCTCGACCGGATTGCGAACGTGGCGGCGAAAGTGCGTCTGGCTGCCGAGCAGGCCCGGCATGAGAAAGTCGAACAGGCTCCACAATTCCCCCAGGTGGTTCTCCAGCGGTGTGCCGGTCAGGCACAGATGATGGCGGGCGCGCAGTCGACGTACCAGGCGGCTGACGCGGGCGCGCGGGTTCTTGATCGCCTGGGCCTCGTCGAGCACCAGCAGTTCGAACTCGTGCTCGACCAGCCAGCCGATATCCCGCAGAACCAGCGGGTAGGACGTCAGCACCAGGTCGTTTTCCTTGATCCAGCCGAAAAGCCCCCGTCGATTCGGCCCGTGCAGCATCAATACCTTGAGCTCGGGCGCAAATCGCCTGGATTCGGCGCGCCAGTTGAACAACAGGCTGGTCGGGGCGACGACCAGGCAGGGATGCTGCAGACGCCCGGCGCGCTTTTCGGTCAGAACGTGAGCCAGGGTCTGCAGCGTCTTGCCCAGCCCCATGTCATCGGCCAGGATGCCGCCGAAGCCGAACTCGCGCAGGAACTGCAGCCAGCCCAGTCCATAACGCTGGTATTCGCGCAGCCGGGCCTGGAAACCGTCGGGCGGATCGGCCGGCTCGATGCCCTCGAAGCGGGCCAGGCGCTGGCTCAAAGCCGCGAGTTCGGGCTCGCCGCCCATCGACCAGTGACGGGCGGCTTGAGCGACCTCGACCAGGCGCGAGCGCGGCACAACGACCCGGTTCGAAGCGATCGCCTGGCGGTCGGCCGGGCTGTCGATCAGCGCTCGCAGCGTCGCCGCCAGCCGGGGAAAAGGCATCGCGACCACGTGCTGCTCATCGAGCCACAGGCTGACCTCACCCTCGCCGGGATCGCCCAGCAGCAAGTCACGCAGCAGCGCCTCCGGCGCCAGTTCCAGCCAGCTTGCCAGCGCGGCGATCAGGGACTGCCGCTGACCGCGCCAAACGATACCGAAATCGAGGGCAACGGCGCCCTCTTCGGGCGAGACCATCTCGCCGTACCAATCCTCGGGCTCGATGCGTTGCGGCACGAAGTCTTCTGCGATCTCGATGCACCAGCCCGTCCGGCGCAGGGCCTCGAAACGGCGCTGGAAGTCGATCCAGACGGCGGCTTCTCGCCGCCGGTCACGCGCGACCCAGCGCCCCCCCTCGCCCGCGCCGTAATCGCGGTCGCGCAGCTCGTGCACGGCGATCAGGCCGGCGCCGAGCAGCTCATCCAGGCAGGCCTGTTCAGCGGCGCTATCGCGCTCGATACGCACCACCCGTCCGGGGCCGTCGGCACGCGTATCGAAGGCCTCGTCCCAGTCGAAGGAATATGCGCCGTAGTCGAACAGCAGGCGCGCCGACGGCTCACGCTCGAAATACCCGTCGCGCCCGATTTCGATCATGCCCAGGGCCAGTCGTGCGCGCGACGGCCCGGCCGCCACCTCCGTCACGGTCTGCGCCGCCGGGCGTGGAAATGTCTCCGGCGCCGAGGCCAGCCAGGAGACCGTTTCGTCGACAGCCTCGGGGGCCACGGGGCCGGCAGCCAGCAATCGGGTCAACTGCTCCGTCTCGAGTGCACTCTCCAGCCGATGACAGCGCCCGCTATCCGAATCCAGCCACCACGGCGGCGCCAGCGGAAGCCGAATCAGCCCGCCGGTGGCCGCCGGTTCGAGCACCAGCTGCTGCCAGCCGCTCTCAAGGCGTCGCCACTGCGCCGTGGCCTCCAGCGGCTTCCCGAGCGAGAGCGTCGGTCCTTCTGCATCCTGCCAATGACAGTGTTCCGTGGCGATGATGTCGGCCAACAGCCTGCCGGAATGCGCCGCCAGGGGGTGCCAGACCAGGCCTTCGGCATCGATGGCGTGGTCGGCCAGGGCGTGGAGGATGGCCAGATCGGATTCTCCGACGTAGCCCGGCTGCCGGTCATCGTGGATGCGCGCCAGCGAGAAAGGGATGGCGACGGGTCCGTGCGCGGTTTCGGCCACCCGGGACGGACACACGCTGAGCTCGTCACCGGCTTCCGACAGCCGCAGGAGCCAGGCCATGTATTGCATACCCGATTCAGGCGATCGCGCACCGGGTTTCCCGCCTGTCGCAGGCGCCGACCGGGCCGGCCGCGGATTGGCCACCGCCGCCGCCATCAGCGCTGCAACGTGCTCGCAGTCGCCCCCGGGCCGGCAGGAACAGTCGGCCTCGAGCCGACCGCCCTCGAGGCTGATATACACCCGATGATCTCGCTCGCTGTCGCCAACGATGCCGGTGACAATCACCCGCCCATCGTGCTGACCCAGGTGCTGCAGATGAACGACACCGGCCGCCTGCAAGGAGCCTCCGAGACGGCGGCTTTCAGGCGGCAGCGAATCGATCAAACCGGGGTCGAGGTGCGGGCGGGTGTCCATCGTGATCGGCGGCGGCAAAGCCGACAATGGTAACCGGGCCGTTGGGCTGAAGCTGTTACGCTGTCGCTGAGCGGCACCGAAGCAGGCCCGTCACCGCAACGACCACCGCGCGGACCCTTCGGTCAGAATGAGGGATCGACAACGAAAGAGGAAAGCGTGATGACCCTGCTTGTACTCGGTCTGATTTTGTTTCTTGGCACTCACTCGATCAGCATCATCTCCTGGCGCTGGCGCGATCAAATGGTCGCGAAGATGGGCGAGATGCCGTTCAAGGGCGTCTACGGCCTGCTGGCCATCGTCGGGCTGGTGCTGATCGTCATCGGCTACGGCCAGGCGCGGATGGACCCGACCTGGCTTTACCAGCCACCGGCCTTCCTGCGCCACGTCAACATGCTGCTGATGCTGTTCGTGTTTCCGGCCCTACTGGCGGCGTATTTTCCCGGCCGCATTCAGCAGGCACTGGGGCATCCGATGCTGGTGGCGGTCAAGGCCTGGGCGCTGGCCCATCTGCTGGTCAACGGCACCTTGGCCGATGTGCTGCTGTTCGGCGGCTTCCTGGTCTGGGCGGTAGTCGACCGGATTTCGCTCAAGCGCCGGCCCAAGCGTGACATTCCGCAGCTGCCGGCCTCGCACGCCAACGACATCATCGTGGTCGTGGGCGGACTGGCGCTCTACGTCGCCTTCGCCTTCTGGCTGCATCCGATCCTGTTCGGCGTTCCCGTCATCAGCTAGCGGACCGGCCGATGAGCGACCCGGTCGAATCGGCACCCCAACGACAGGAACCCGCCGAGTTGCTGCGCCGGGTGGCGCTGGTCGTCGTGCTCGGCGCGCTGGCCGGCATGGTCTCGGCGGTGCTGGCCAACGGCTTCGTGGCCGCCATCGGCTGGCTCAACGACCTGCTGCTGATCTCGCCGCGCAGCCGGATGATGGAAGACGAGGCCTGGCTGGTCACGCTGGCTATCATCATCGTTCCCACCGCCGGCGGGCTGGTCGGCGGCATCCTGCACCGCTTCATTCCCGACCGGCGACCGCACTCGCCGGCCGACCTGATCGCCGCCGTCCAGACCCGCAAGGGCCGGCTGCCCCTTCGCACCGGACTGCTCACGGGCGTTTCCAGCCTGGTCTCCCTCGGTTCGGGGGCCTCGGTGGGGCAATACGGTCCCCTGGTCCATGTCGGCGGCAGCGTCGGTTCCGGATTGGCGCGGCTGTTTCGCGCCGACGTGAGCAGCGACAACATCGCCATTGCCTGCGGCGTGGCCGCGGCCATTTCCACGGTCTTCCACGCGCCGATCGCGGGCATCCTGTTCGCGCACGAAGTCGTGCTGCGCCATTTCGCCCTGCGCGCCTTCGCGCCGGTGGCCGTGGCCTCCGTGCTCGGGCACGTGACCGCCCAGTTGATCTGGCCGCAGCCGCCGCTGTTCCAGGTGGCCGAGGCGGAAGTCGCCCATCTGTGGGAATTCGGGCTATTCGTCATCCTGGGCATCGCCAGCGCCGGCGTGGCGGTCGCCTACATGTCGGCGCTGCTGCGCATGGCCCGCGTCGCCGGGCGCATGAAGGTGCCGGCCGTGCTGCGCCCGGCGCTGGCTGGCCTGGGGCTGGGCCTGACCGCGCTGTGGGTACCCGACATCCTCGGCATGGGTTCGGAGACGCTGCGCCTGGCCTTCATCGAAGGGGCGTTCACCCAGTGGGAGCTGCTGCTGGTGATGACGCTCAAGCTGCTGGCCACCGCCTGGTGCCTGGGGATGGGTTTTGCCGGCGGCGTGTTCAGTCCGGCGCTGGTCATCGGCAGCCTGTTCGGCGCGCTGTTCGGCAGCGTGGTCGCGACGGTCTTCGGCCTGGACCTGTCGGCGCTGGTGGTCTACGCCGTCTGCGGCATGGTGGCGGTCACCGCGCCGGTCATCGGTGCACCGCTGACGACGGTCATCATCGTGTTCGAAATGACCGCCAGCTACCCGCTGACGATTGCCGCGCTGGCCAGCGTGGCCCTGGCGAACCTGGTGGCCTCGAGATACTTCGGACGCTCCCTGTTCGACCGGCAGCTGACCGAGCGCGGCCACGACCTCTCCGGCGGCCGCAGCCGCGCCATCCTGCGCACGCACACGCTCGCGGAGCTGATTTCGGACGACTATGTCACGGTCCGGCCGAACGCCCGGGCGGGTGAAGCACGCGATGCGATCGTCGAGGCCGGCTCGGCCGAGGCCTACCTGGTCGATGCCCGCGGCTACTACGTCGGAACCGTCCATCTTCACGAACTCGTTGCCGCCGACGATGACGAGCCGGCCCAGCGATGGTGCGACAGCAATGCGCTGAGCATGCGCGACGACGAAACGGTCTGGGACGCGATGAACGCGATGCGCCACTTCGTCGGTGAGGGGGTCGCGGTCCTCGACAAGGACGGGCGCCTGGTGGGAACGGTCTTCGAGTCGGAACTGATCAACGCTTACCTGGAATTGCTCGAGCGGATGCGCAGGGAGGAACATGCCACGGCCTGATCGGATATTGGTTTGCGCGCTTCTGACCGGCCTGACCGCCGCGCCGGTCGCGGCCGGGGAGGAGCCACTCGTGATCGCGACCTGGGGCGGCGCCTACGAGCGCGTGCAGCGCGAGGTGCTGTTCGAGCCGTTCGAAGCCGAGACCGGCATTCCCGTCGAGACCGTGCCCTACAACGGCGGCACCGGGGTTCTCGAACAGCCGCCGGACCTGGTCGACATGGCCATGAGCGAATCCCTTTCCGCCTGCGCGGAAGACCAGCTGGAGCCGATCGACGATCTGGAACTGCCGCCGGGCAGTGACGGCACGCCCGCCCGTAACGATTTCATCGGCGGCGCGCGCCACCGCTGCGCCATCACGCACACCGTCTACGCCACCGTCATCGCCTACGACAATCGGGCGTTCTCCGGCCAGCGTCCCGGCCGGGTGGCCGACCTGTTCGATACCGAAACTTATCCGGGCAAGCGTGCGCTGCGCAGGACACCGGCCGACAACATGGAGTGGGCGCTGCTGGCCAGCGGCGTGCCGCGCCAGGAGCTCTACAACCTGCTGTCGACACCGCGCGGCCTGCAGCTGGCTTTCAGACGCCTGGAAGAAATTCGCGAATCCATCATCTGGTGGGAGGCCGGCGACGAGCCGGTTCGACTGCTCGAGTCCGGCGAGGCGGTCATGGCATCAGGCTACAACGGCCGCTTCTTCAACGCCCAGCTCGATCCCGACAGCAGCATCGAGATCATCTGGGACGGCCAGGTGAAGGAATACCAGACCTGGGTGATTCCGGCCGATGCCGACCGGCCCGAGGCGGCGCGCCGCTTCATTCGCTTTGCCACGCAGACCGAACCGCTGATCGAGCTGGCCGAGCGGCTGGCCTATGGGCCAGCGCGGCACTCGGCCGAAGCCCAGATCCGGCGCCACCCCGAAACCGGCATCGACATGCGCCCGCACATTCCCACACACGCCTACAACAGCGCGAACGCGGTAGCCAAGGACATCGTCTGGTACGCGCACACCCTCGAGCGCATCCGCCAGCGTTTCGACGAGTGGCTCGCAAGCGAACAAGAAGACGAGAAAGCTCAATAGTCCGCGCGGATGCCGGCGTAGAGCCATCGCCCCGGCAGTGGCGCGAACCCGGCCTCCACCAGGCGCTTGTCGAGCAGATTGTTGCCCTCGACGAACAACTCGACCTTCGATGCCCGCCACCCCAGGCGCAGGTCGACCAGGGTTCCGGACTCGCCCGTGTTCCGATCCTGGTAGCGAGCACGCGTGGTCAGCCGGACGGACTCCCCCAGCCGCCAGACCGCGCCGCCGGTCACGCCCCGCTCGGGGTAGTCGAGCGCGTACTTGATCTCCAGACCGCGCGCGTCAAGCTCGGTGTCGAGCACGGTTGCAGCCAGGTCCACGCGTTCGAGCCAGCGCTGCTCGGGAAACCAGCGCCACTCGAGCTCGCCGCCGCGGCTGCGGTGACCGTCAAACTGGCCGGCCTGCCACTGAACTTCACCCGGCTCACGCGCCCAGTCGATGAGCGTGTCGGTGCGGCGCTCGAACGCGGCCAGGTTGATCCGGTGTGCGCCGACGCGAAAGCGCAACCCCGCCTCGGCGTAGTCGGAGCGCTCGGGTTCCAGTTCCGGGTTACCCAGGTTGCCACCGGTCTGCAAGAACAGCTCGGTGTAGGAAGGCACGCGCGCCGAGCGCGCCCATGAGGCGAAGGCCGTCCAGCGTTCATTCAGCCGGTGCCGAACGGCGAGCGTCGGCAGGCCGTAGCGCCCGTAGTCGCTGTAGTCGACCAGCGAAACACCGGCTTCAACGGCCGTGCGCTCGCCCAGCGGCTGGCGGTGCACCAGCCAGGCCTGGGTCTCGTCGCGATCGTGCCGATCGAGCGCATTGGAGTCGATGCGCTGGCGCGAATGCGAGACTCCGAGCGCGCTCACGCCGCCGCCCCAGTCGCGCCGGCCTGACAGTCGCAGGCCCTGCACTCGGGTGGCGTGACGATTGATGAATGCGTTGCCGGCCACGAGCGTGCGAAACCAGTCGTCGTGCTCGCGCCACCACAATTGCGGTGTCAGCGTCCAGTCGCCCGCGTCGGTGTCGGCCGCCAGCCAGGCGGTGCGCGACTGGGTGCGCTCGCGCTGGTCGGGAAAGTCGGCGGTGTAGAACTTCCAGGCGCCGAAGTCGCGGTCTTCCGCGCCCAGGCCCCAACGCAGGTCCGTTTCGCCCAGTCCGGCGCCGCCGGTATAGAGCCCGCGATTCAACTCGGCATCGGCCCGGCGTCCCGACAGATGGCCGTCGGTGCGCAGGTGGTCAAGGCTCAGTCGATGGTCGCTGTCGCCCCAGGGCGCGGCGGCGGAGAAACCACCCGATCGGGTGTCGTGGCTACCGGTCCGCACCTGCCCGGCCAGCGAGGCGTCGCCGCCGCGCCGCGTCACGATATTGATCACCCCGCCGGTGGCATTGCCGCCGTAGGCCATCGCACCCGGGCCCTTGACCACCTCGATGCGTTCGATGTGGTCGACCGGCACGGGCAGGTTCAGGTTGTGGTGGCCGGTCTGCGGATCGCCCATGGGCATGCCGTCGAGCAGGATGACCGTCTGCTCGAAGCCGGTGCCCCGGATGCCGACATCGGCCTGCACGCCGGGCTCGCCGCGACGCCGGACGTCGACCCCGGCCACGCCGGCGAGCAGCCCCGACAGCGTTGCCGCCGGCCAGGTTTCGATCTGCTCGCGGCCGATGACGGTGACCGACTGGAAGCGATCCGCCAGCGAGTCGCCGGCCGGGCTGGCGCTGACCAGTAGCGGATCGAGGACCCTGGGCTGCTGGGCCTTGACGGGCTGCGGGGCAAGGGCGAGCGCCGCGAGGAACGCGGCGATGATCGGCCATGACCTGATTTTCACGCGCTTTGTCTCCACCTGAGATTAAAAGCGCGACAGTCTACCGCAAGTCACTCGAAAAAGTTGACAGGCGGCTTGCCAGGGCGCGAAACGAAATCCGACGACCAGCGCCCGCGGCGGCGGGCAGCGGCTCCGCTTCGAGCTCGGACAGAGCCCGAACGCAAGCGGCCTGTTCCGGCTGCCAGGCCTCGGGTTCTTCCGGGCGCTGGTGAGGCGTCGCGCAAGCCACGAACAGGCCGGAAATCAGTAGCGACTCAGTCTGTCGTTCCCTTCAGAACCGCCCTCTCAGACCGAACCCGACGTTGCGTCCCGGCTGGGGCGCGAAGTTCTTGAGGTAGGAGGTGTGCACCCGGGCTTCCTCGTCGAGCAGGTTCGACAGCTTGGCAAACGCTTCCAGTTCGGCGCCGCCAAGGTCAAAGAAGTAGCTGACGTTGAGGTCAAGCATGTCGTAGCCCTCGGTCGGCGTCTCGTTGGGCGCCAGGTCGTCGGCATCGGTCACGTGCTGGTATTCCAGGCTGCCGCGCAGGTCGCCGCGGTGCCAATCGACGCCGGCGATGTAGCGCGCGGGCGAAATTCGCGGCAGGTTGTCGCCGGAATCGAGCTCGGCACGCACCCAGTCGTAGCCGGCGCGCAGGTCGAAATGGCCCGCGGCGGTGCGCGGCAGGTGCCAGACCGCCAGCAGTTCGCCGCCGTAGAAAGTCGCGTCCTGCTGCCGGGTCTGGCGCAGGGGCAGCCCGTCGAGCGACTCGCCGGTCTCGTCGAGGTAGATGAAATCGTCGATAGCGTTGTAGAACAGGCTGGCCTCGAGATCGAAGTCCTCACCGTGACGATGGACGATGAAGTCCAGCCCGTTGGTGACTTCCTCGTCCAGGTCGCCGGCACCGCGCTCGAAGGTGAAGGTCGCCGCGTGCGGGCCGTTGGCGAACAAATCGCCCTGCGATGGCGCGCGCTCGGCATAGGAATAGTTCAGCGAGGTCTGCCAGCGATCGTCGATGCGCCACAGCACGCCGGCGCTCCCCGACACGGTCGTGAAGCTGCGTCGCGTCGGGCCTTCGGCATCGTGCGCGTCTTCGTGGCCGTCATCGCCTTGCCCGTCTTCCGCTTCGTCGTGGTGTTCCTCGAGCAGCTCATCGACTTCGACCTCGTTGCGCTCGACGCGCCCGCCGAGCGTCCAGGTCAGTTGGCCGGTTCGCTTCTCCTCGAGCGCGAACAGTGCCCAGGAGCGCGTGTCACCGTCGGGGATGTAGGCTTCCTCGCCGGTAGCGGCGAGCGTCTCGTCCTCGAACTGGAAACCCAACGCGCCGCGCCAACCCGCCACGGGTCGATGCTCGAGCTCCAGCCGCGCATTCCAGGCCTCGACATCGAAAACGGTGTGCGCGTGGTCACCAGCGTACTCGTGGGCTTCCTCGTGCGCATCGCCTTCCTCGTCATGACCCTCGCCCACCGCGCGTTCGGCGTGCGTGTAGTCGCTGTAGCTGGTGCGCAGCGTCGCCCGGGTAAAGCCCGGCAGGGGATCGTTCAGCGCGCCCTTGGCATCCCAACGCGTCTGCTCGAGATCGATGTAGACATTCTCGTCTTCGTGTCCGCCCTCGTCATCGTGATCGTCGTCGTGGCCGTCTTCCGACAGCAGCGCGTAGCGCAGACCGTTCAGCCCGTGCCCGCCGTGGTCATGGTCGTCCTCGGCTTCCTCGCCATGCGCGTGAGGTGCTGGAATGCCGTACTCGGTTTCATGGCGCTTGAAGGACACGCCGAAAAAACCGCGTGAACCGATCCAGCTCAGGCCGGCCGAACCGGACTTCGACTCGACGAAGCTGTTCTCCAGCGTACCGAAGACCCGCTCCTCCTCGTCGCCGTGCTCTTCCTCGTGACCATGGTCTTCGTCGTGATCCTCGTCGAACTCGAGTTCTCCGTAACCCGGAATCTCGTAGTCCGCGGCATCACGCCAGGTGCCCGAAACATTCCATGCCCAGTTGCCGCTGCCGCCGTCCAGGCGCAGCACGCCCGTGCGCTCGTCGGCCACGGTGTTGCCGCGCAGCTCGAAGCGTCCTTCGATGGCCCGGGCCGGCACCGACTCCGGAATCCGGCCGTCGATCACGTTGACCACGCCACCGACGGCACCGGACCCGAACAGCAGCGTGGCCGGGCCACGCAGGATCTCCACGCGATCGATCAGCATCGGCTCGACGCTGACGGCATGATCGTCGGACTGGGCCGAGACGTCGACCGACGGCAGGCTGTCCTCTAGCACCTGTACCCGGCCGCCACCGAGGCCGCGAATCACTGGTCGTCCGGCGCCTGGGCCGTAGCTGGTCGAGTGCACGCCGGGCTGCTGCATCAGCGTCTCACCCAGGGTCAGGCCGCGCCGATCGTCGAGTTGCTCGCCGAAGAGCACGTCGATCGGCTGGGCGGAGTCCAGCTTGCTGCGCGCAATCGGCAGCGCCCTGACCTCCATCTTTTCGAGTTCGGCGCGTTCGGTGTGCGATGCGCGGTCCGTTTCGGTCTCCGCCTGCGTATTCGCGTCCTGCGCCAGGGCGGCCAGGGGCAACAGACCGGCCAGAAGGAAGGTCGATCGGATCATTCGAGTCTCCATCGGATTCTGCGAGAATGTAATGTTATATCAATTCATTATTCCCCTTAAGCCGGCATCGGTCAACCCCCGAAGGCAGCCGGAACGCGACACGCGCGATAAGCGACTAGAATGCCCGTCAGGCCAATCCCGAACCCGTGAACATGAACCGAATCGAGATCCGACGCCCCGACGACTGGCACCTGCACCTGAGAGACGGTGAGATGCTGCGAGCCGTCGTGCCGGCCACCGCCCGCGCCTTCGGCCGCGCCATCGTCATGCCCAACCTCAAGCCGCCGGTACGCACGGTTGCCGACGCGCGCGCCTATCGCGACCGCATCATGGCCGCCCGGCCCGAAGGAAGCGATTTCGAACCGCTGATGACGCTCTACCTCACCGAAGCCACGACGGTCGAGGACATCCGCGAGGCGGCCGAGAGCGAGTTCGTCCACGCGGTCAAGTACTACCCGGCCGGCGCCACCACCAATTCGGATTCGGGCGTGCGCGATCTCGAACGCGTATACCCGGTGCTCGAGGCCATGGAAAAGCACGGCCTGCCGCTGCTGATGCACGGCGAGGTCACCGACAGCGAGATCGACGTGTTCGACCGCGAGGCGGTGTTCATCGAGCGCCATCTCGAGAAGCTGCGCCCGCGCTTTCCCGGATTGAAGATGGTGCTCGAACACGCCACCACGGCCGACGCGATCGACTACGTGGAATCCGCGCCCAGCCCGATCGCGGCGACCATCACCGTCCACCACCTGATGTTCAACCGCAATGCCCTGTTCGAAGGCGGCCTGCGCCCACACCATTACTGCCTGCCGCTGATCAAGCGCGAACGGCACCGCCAGGCCCTTGTCCGGGCCGCCACCGGCGGCAACCCGCGTTTCTTCCTCGGTACCGACAGCGCCCCGCACCCGAAACACGCCAAGGAATCCGACTGCGGCTGCGCCGGCGTCTACTCGGCCCCGGCAGCGATCGAACTGTACGCGGCGGTCTTCGACGCCGCCGGCGCGCTCGACCGGCTGGAAGGTTTTTCCAGCCTGCATGGACCGGACTTCTACGGCTTGCCGCGCCCGCAACAGCGGATCGTGCTGGTCCGCTCCGACTGGCGCGTCCCCGCGGCAATCGATGCCGGCGAGGATGTCGTCATTCCGCTTCATGCCACGCGTGCGCCCGGCTGGCAGCTCGCCGGCTTCTGAAACACGCGTTGAACCCCGGCCGCCGCCTCGGCGTCCGACGATGAGGTGATGAATAGATCCAGCCGTCATCCTTTGCGTTCGCGCTCGAGGCGTCTTTTGCGCCAGGTCCGTCGCAGACTGGGCTCCCGCTCGGTGCTCACGCTGCAGCTGGCGGGCTTCGCGCTGGTCGCCCTGCCCTTGCTGGCCGGCCTGATCATTTCCGGGCAGCAGATCGATCGCGTCACGCGCAACAGCGAACAGTTGCTGGACCGCAGCTTGTCGACCACCCAGTCGGCACGCCAGATCGGTGACCGTGTGCTCGGCTTCGAGCGGGCAGCGAGGCAGTACCGCGTGCTGCGCGACCGCGACGCGCGCAGCAGCCTGATCGAGCGACACCGGGCCCTGGTCGAACAACTCGACGGCTTCCTCGCGCTGACACCCGACACCCCGCTTGCCGAACAGATCCGCAAGCTGCAGGCGGATAGCCGGCAGGTTTTCGAACGCGTCCTCGAGGCCGATCCCGACCGGGAATGGCCCGGGAGCCTGGCCGGTCGCTTCGAGTCCCTCAACGAGCAGGCCGGGCTTTTGCTCGGCGATACAGAGAAGACCGCCGCACAGGAGCTGGAACGACTCAAACGCATGGGCGCGGCGGCGCGCAATTTCTCATTACTGAGCCTGGCACTGACGGTCCCCCTGGCCATCCTGCTGGCACTGTTGATGGCGGGCTACCTCAATCGCCGTATCCGCCGCCTCGACCGCGGCATGCGGGCGCTGACCCGCCCGGAAGGCGCCCACATCAATCAGATCGCAAGCCCGCGTGACCTGCGCGCACTGTCGATACGCATGGAGTGGGTTCGACGACGGCTGGTGCGGTCCGAGCGCGAGCGACGCCGGCTGGTCGGCCAGGTCAGCCACGAACTCAAGACGCCGCTGAGCGCGATCCGCGAGGGCACCAGCCTGCTCGCCGATCAGAACTTCGGCGCGCTCGGCCGGGAACAACGCGAAGTCGTCGACATCATCCAGTCCGGCATCGACCGGCTGCAGGAACAGATCGAGAACCTGCTGCGCTTCAACCGGCTGCAGGGCAATCCCCAGCGCCCCAGCCTGCAGCGCGGCGTTCGGCTCGACACCCTGCTCGATCGCGTACTGGACAATCACCGTCTGACGGTCGAGGCGCGCGAAATTCGTGTCGAGCGCGAAGCGCCCACCGCGATCAGGATCGACGCCGACCCCGACATGATCACGACCGCGATCGACAACCTCGTCTCCAACGCCCTGAAGTTTTCGCCCGACGGCGGCCGAGTCGGGACTTCGATCCGGCGCGAAGGCGAGTCCGCCGTGATCCGGATCGCCGATACCGGCCCGGGCATCGAACCACGTGATCGCAATCGGCTGTTCGAACCCTTCTTTCGCGGCGACAGCAGCCCGGCCCGCACGCAGCCCGGCACCGGCCTGGGCCTGGCCATCTGTCGCGACCTGGTCATGGCCCACCAGGGCGATGTTCACCTGGTCGATTGCACCGGCTGGTCGACCGTCTTCGAGATCCGTCTGCCGCTGAAGCGGCGGGGAGAGAACACACCATGAAACGCATCATCATCACTCTTGCGGCCATGCTCGCCGCGGCGACGCTCGCGTCACCGGGGGCGGCGCAGACCGACAACTCCGCCGGCAGCGAGGCAGTCGACGCCGGCGATATCATCGGGCGCGTTGAACGGGTGCTGCGCATGGACGCAGACAATGCCCGCCTGTGGCACACGGGCCTGGCCCATGTCGATGACTGGACCGGACAACTCGAGCGCGCCCTGCTCGAAATCCTCGGGCCGGACGATCTTCGCGACCCCGAGCGTGGGCTGGAACAACTCGAGCAGCTGGCCGATGCCGCGCCCGACGCGTCCGGGCTCGACGACACGGCCGCCACCGCCCTGGCAGTCGTCACCCGGCTGCTGGCGCAACGGATCGAGGCCGACCGGGAACGGCAGCGAATGGCCCGGGCCCTGCAGGGCGAGCGTGCGGCGCATCTGCGCACCCTCGAAAAGCTCGCCGCCCTGCGCGAGATCGACGAGGAAATCGAAGCGCGTGATCGCCAAGCCGACGATGGAGGGCCCTGAATCATGACAAAAGACGACCACGCTGGCCGCCAACGACCCGATGATGGACCGCGGATCCTGCTGGTGGATGACGACCCGTCGCTCCTGCGCCTGATCTCGCTGCGGCTGGAATCCAGCGGATACTGCGTCGACACCGCCGACAGCGGCGAAGCCGCGCTCGGACAAGCAGCGAGCCAGACACCCGATGTCGTCGTCACCGACCTTCGGATGGAAGGTATGGACGGCATGGCCCTGTTTCGCCAGTTGCGCGAACAGGATCCGACGCTTCCGGTCATCATCCTGACCGCGCATGGCACCATCCCCGACGCCGTCGCCGCCACCCGCGAAGGCGCCTTCGGATTTCTCACCAAGCCCTTCGACAGCCGAGAACTGCTGGAAACCATCGCCGAGGCCGTCGATACCCGCCCGGGTGAGTCCCGTAGCGGCAGCGACTGGCGACGCGCAATCGTGACCAGGAGCCGCGCCATGGAGCGCCTGCTCGCGGAGATCGAACTGATTGCCGAAAGCAACGCCAGCGTCCTCATCTGCGGCGAGAGCGGCTCGGGCAAGGAGATCATCGCCCGGGCCATCCACGACGCAGGCCCGCGCAGCGACCACGCGTTCGTGGCCATCAACTGCGCCGCGGTGCCGGCGGAGTTGCTCGAGTCCGAACTGTTCGGGTACCGCAAGGGCGCCTTCACCGGGGCCGACCGGGACCATGCCGGCCTGTTCGAGCAGGCGCGCGGCGGCACCCTGCTGCTCGACGAGATCGGCGACATGCCCGCCGCCTTTCAGGCCAAGCTGCTCAGGGCCTTGCAGGAGCAGCGCATTCGCCCGGTCGGGGCGGCGGAGGAGATCGAAACCGACGTCCACCTCGTGTCGGCCACCCACCGTGACCTGGAACAGGCGATTCGCGACGGAGACTTCCGCGAAGACCTCTACTATCGCCTCAACGTCGTGCAACTCGACATTCCCGCGCTGCGGGATCGCCCCGAAGACATCGTGCCGCTGGCCGAGCACTTCCTGGCGCAATTGCAGTCGGACAAGCCCCGCGACAAGCGCGTCGCGGGGTTCTCGCGCGAGGCGTTGCGGGCGCTGCTCGGGCACGACTGGCCGGGCAACGTGCGGCAGTTGCGCAACGTCGTCGAGCAGGCCTGCGTGCTGTGCCGTCGCGGACCGATTCCCGAGCACCTCGTCCGGCGCGCCCTGCGGCAGGAATCAGGCGGCGTGACGCCGCTGGCCGAGGCGCGCGACGGCTTCGAGCGCGACTATCTCGCGCGCATCATGCGCATGGCCGGCGGCAACGTCAGCGAAGCCGCGCGACTGGCCGGGAGAAACCGCACCGAGTTCTACCGCCTGCTCAAGCGCCACCGGCTGACCCCGGGCGATTTCAAGCCCTGAAACCCAACCGTCGCCTGGAGGCGACAGGCGCGGTTGGCCTCAACCCGGCGGCTCGACGGGATCCGGGCGAACCAACCGTCGCTTCGAGGCGACAGGTTGACCCGCTCCTGGACGAGACGAAGGCGCCCAACCTACTGATTTTAAAAGGCTTTCCTGCTAATGGCATACCGCTTGCAAATATCGGGGCGAGCCAATCCGGCTCGCTGAATCGAGCAACGCTCAAACCGATAAGGAGTTGATCATGATGAAACGCTCAAAGCTCTCCGCAACGGCACTCATCGCATCCCTGGCCATGGCCGGATCGGTTGCCATGGCGCAGAACCCCGGCTTCGAAGAGCTCGACCGCGACGAGGACGGTTATATCAGCGGCAGCGAAGCCATGGCCCTGCCCTGCCTGGCCCAGGCCTACCGGCAGATCGACAAGGAAGACGATCGGGGCCTGAACCGCAGCGAGTACGAAGCCGCGGTACAGAAGCACTGCCAGAGTTCACAGCAAGGTTCCCCGGACGAAGACTGGCCCGCTTCATAAGCCCAGACCCGGCACCGTGCCGTAACGGCCCGGTGTCATGCAACCCTCCCCAACCGGATTGCCCGTCGGCACCAGCGTGCCGGCGGGCCTTTTTCTGTATACACGCTCATCGGGGCATAATAACGGGCCATTCATCACTGCGCCCGAAACGGCATGGACCCGATCATCCTGTTTTTCCTGCTCGGCCTGGCGGCCGGGCTGCTGAAATCCGAGCTCAGGCTGCCGCAGGCGGTCTACGAATTCGTTTCCATCCTGCTGCTGCTTTCGATCGGTCTCAAGGGCGGCATCGAACTGCAGAAACAGCCGTTTCTCGACCTGGCGCCGGCCGTGGCGGTCACGCTCATCATCGGTTTTCTGATGCCGCTGGTCGCCTTTCCCGTGCTTCGAAAGCTGGGCCGCTTCACGCGCGCCGACGCGGCTTCCATCGCCGCTCACTACGGTTCGGTCAGCGTCGGCACCTACGCGGTGGCGGTCGCCTGGTTGGCCACGCGCGAGATCGGCTACGAACCGCACCTGCCGCTTCTGCTGGTGGTACTGGAGATTCCGGCCATCCTGGTCGGCATCGTGCTCGCCCGGGGCGTCCAGAACGACACGCGCTGGGGCGACATCGCCCACGAAGTCTTCCTGGGCAAGGGCATCGTGCTGTTGATCGGCGGGCTGTTGATCGGCTGGTTGTCCGATCCCGAGGGCCTGAAATCCATCGAGCCGCTGTTCATGGATCTGTTCAAGGGAATCCTGGCCATCTTCCTGCTCGAGATGGGCCTGATCGCCGCCGCACGGGCCGGCAGCCTTCGGCGCTACGGGCTCTTCCTTATCGGTTTCGGTATCGTGATGCCGCTGTTCGGCGCGTTGATCGGGGCTTCGGCAGGCTGGTTGCTGGACATGTCCGAAGGCGGCACCATGCTGATGGCAGTGCTGGCCGCGAGCGCCTCCTATATCGCGGTGCCGGCGGCCATGCGCATCTCGGTGCCGGAGGCCAACCCGACCCTGTCGCTGACCGCCTCGCTGGGCATCACGTTTCCGTTCAACGTGCTGGTCGGCATTCCGCTTTACTGGCGGCTGGCCGAATTCATCCACCAGACACTCTAGGCCCGAAGGAGACCAAGCGATGAGCATCCAGGAAGACTACCGGCGAAAGCTCCTGACGGTGATCACCGAGGCCGCCCTCGAGACGCACCTGACCCGCGACCTCGACCAGCTCGGTGCGCCGGGCTACACCATCACCAATGCCCGCGGCCGGGGTCAGCGCGGCGTGCGCAAGGCAGGCTGGGAAGCCGACAGCAACATCCGCGTCGAAGTCATCTGCGACGACGAAACGGCCGACAAGATCGCCCGGCACCTGCGGGAACGTTACTACGACAATTACGCCATGATCCTGGCGCT
Organism: Wenzhouxiangella indolica; assembly: GCF_042310355.1. Taxonomy (NCBI): domain Bacteria; kingdom Pseudomonadati; phylum Pseudomonadota; class Gammaproteobacteria; order Chromatiales; family Wenzhouxiangellaceae; genus Wenzhouxiangella; species Wenzhouxiangella indolica. The sequence continues at coordinate 32,894 of NZ_JBHJMR010000009.1, forward strand.
CTCCGATGTGGAAGTGCTGCGACCGGAGAAGTTCAAGCCGTGATTCGCCTGGGCACCAGCGACGCAGACCTGAAGCGGGCGGCCGAATTCCTCGCCCGCGGCGAGCTGGTCGCCGTGCCGACCGAAACCGTCTACGGCCTGGCCGCCGACGCCACCGACCCGCACGCCGTACGCCGCATCTTTGCCGCCAAGGGCCGTCCAATCGACCACCCGCTGATCGTCCACCTGCCCGGCGTGGAGGCCATGGACCAATGGGCTGCGGAGGTACCCGAATCGGCTCGCCGCCTGTCCCGCGCTTTCTGGCCCGGCCCGCTGACCCTGATCCTGCCCCGGGCCGAGCAGGTCCCGAACGAGGTTACCGGCGGGCAGGAAACGGTCGGTCTGCGCGTGCCGGGCCACTCGGTCACGCTCAGGTTGCTGAAGCTCCTGGGCCGGGCCGTCGCCGCCCCCTCGGCCAACCGCTTTGGCCGCATCAGCCCGACGACCGCCGAGCACGTCGTCAGCGAGTTCCAGGGGCGCGACAGCGTTGCCGCCGTCATCGACGGCGGCGCCTGCGAAGTCGGCGTGGAGTCGACCATCGTCGACTGCACGGGAGACCACGCACGTGTCCTGCGTCCGGGCATGATCGGCCTCGAACAACTCAGCCAGGTACTCGGCGAGCCGCCCGTCCTGGCCAACGAATCGGAAGGCCCGAGGACCGCTGGCCGATTGCCCTCGCACTACGCTCCGGAGACCCGGGTCGAGCTGGTCGACGCCGGCGTTCTGCAAGAACCGGATCCGGCGGCGGCCGTCCTGGCCCTGGACGGAACGCGGGACCCGGGCGGGTTCAAGGCCTGGCAGTCGCTACCCGCCGAACCGGGCGCCTATGCCCGCGGCCTTTACGCGGCACTGCGCAGGCTCGACCAGGTCGGCGCGGCACGTATCCTGATTCAGCACCCGCCGAGGGAAACCGGCTGGATCGCCCTCCACGACCGCCTCGTTCGAGCCGCAAGCCATTGACCCGGCGGCCGGGTGGATGGCCGCTGGTTGGGTACTGAACGCGCCTCCAAGCCGCCGCCGCGTCGTCATCAGACCACGCGCATGAACGCCAGGCACGCAACCGCCAGGGCCAGCGTGGAAAAGGCCAGGGCGGCCAGTCCCAGCCCATTGTGCGGGCTTGCGCCCCGGCGCTCGTCGTGCCAGGGGCCCTGCGAGACCCGGCAATGGCCGAGACAATAGCCGCGGCGCGGCACGGTTCGGATCACCTCTTCGTCCACTCCAAGCCGGTCGAAATGGCGCCGAAGACGCGAAACGAGCACGGTCAGGGCATCGTCGCAGACATCGCCATCACCCCAGATGGCGTCCAGCAGTTCACCCCGCCCAACGACTATGCCGGACTCGTGACTCAGCAAAACGGAGAGGAGCCTCGCCTCCCTGGGCGCCAATCGGCGCTGCCTCCCGCCTCGCTCGAGCGTGCGTGCAGAAACATCGAAATGGATTGACAGCCGCCCGAGCAGCGAATCCCCCGGGGTGGACACCGGCGTGAAATCGAGCATGTCAATCCCTCCCTAAAGCGGACTTCATCACGCTTCCGATCTCTTTTTTAGACCTCTGTCGCCGGGATGGCAAGCATCTCGACAGGAAAAGCCGCGTATTCCCGGTCATCGTCCGACTTCGCCGGGGCGTCCCGATGATGGGAGCCGCCTTGCCAACGACCCTTGCACCGGCATCGAGCGCGGCGAACTTCGCACACTCGGCAGCGAACTGCTGCTGCGCGAAATCAAGTTCATCGAGTAACCATTCCGCAACCGCAGGAGGCATAGGAGGATCATGCCGCGGGCGCCTCGCCCGCGGCATTCCCAAGCCCGCACCAGAGCCGGTTTATACTCCCGTCAAGCCCGACGTCGGGACAGCACCCTGCCCCCGCAAGAGAATATTCAACGCGACCTCTACCCCGACGCGCTGCGCGCCCTGGCGCTGCTCATCGTGGTATTCGGGCACTGGTTTGCGACCCTGCCGCGACTCGACGGCGGCGAGTTGGTCGCTACCGACCATCTTCTCCATGCCTGGATCCCCGCCGCCTTTCTGACCTGGGCCGTCCAGGTTGTTCCGTTGTTCGTGTTCGTCTCCGCGGCCGTCAGCACCGACGGTGTTGCACGCCGGCTTCATCACGGGCATCCCCAGGTTCAGTGGTGGGGAAGCCGGGCCCTTCGCCTTGCCCGGCCCACCGTCACCTACCTCGCCGCGCTGACTCTCCTCGTGATCGCGGCGCACTTCACCGGCGGACGTTTCCTGGGCACTTTCGACGGTTCGCTGACCGTTCACCTATGGTTCCTGATCATGCTGCTGGTCGTCCAGGCCCTGCTACCGCTGAGCGTGGCGGCCGACCGGCGCTTCGGCATGCGAGCCATCCTGGGCCTGATCGTGCTCGCCGCCGTCTTCGACATCCTCCGGTCGGGCGCTTTCTGGCCTGCGCAGTGGCCCACGCTGGGGGCCCGCGTGACCGGCAGCGACGGCGGTATCGGCTGGCTCAATGCCTTCGTCGTCTGGCTGCTGCCGCAACAGCTCGGTATCGCCTGGAAGCGGGGTCGATTCGAGGGCGCCTTCACGGGATTGCTGCTGTTCGCGCTCGGCGCCGGCTGGCTGGTCGGCGCTGTGATGAGCGGCTACCCCGTGGGCATGATCGGCTTCGACCTCGAGGGCAACAGCAACATGCTGCCGCCGACCCTGGCGCTGATCGGCGTGATATGGCTGCAGGTCGGCCTGGTGCTGTTATGCGAGCGGCCGGCACGCTGGCTGCTCGACCGCGAACGCCTGGCCGGCGTCGTTGCATTCCTCGGCGCCTTCGGCATGCCGCTCTATCTCTGGCACAAGCTGGCCGAACTGCCGGCCGCCTGGCTGGGGGAGATCCTCGGCGCCCCGATCGACGCCGGCACCCCCGGCGATCCCGGCTTCTGGAGCGGCCGATTGTGGTGGCTCGGGCTGTGCCTGCTGATGGTCGTGCCCGTGCTCGCGATCGTGGCCTGGATCGAAACCCAGCGGCGCAAGACCGTGCCCCACGCCGAGTCGACACCGGCCATCCTTGCCGGCGGCGCCGCGCTCCTTGCCGGGTTGGGCCTGGCGCTGGTCATGGGTGCGGTGCCCGGAGCAGTCATCGGCTTGGTCGGCGTCGCGCTCGCCTCACAGCTGCTTCGCCGGCGGGTTGCTTGACCGCATTAGAATACTGCGCACCCTCACAGCATGCGGCGACCCCGTGAAGCACGACGCCCAGGATCTGATCGACCTGTTCAACGCGCAGTTCGAAGCCAGTCACAACACCGTGCTGGTGCGCGGCGACGACGAGCCGCTGTACCTGCCGGCCGACGCCGACAACCCACGACACCGGATCATCTTCGCGCACGGCTTCTTCGCCAGCGCCCTGCACGAAATCGCGCACTGGTGCATTGCCGGGCGACGACGGCGCATGCAGGTCGACTACGGCTACTGGTACCTTCCCGACGGCCGCGATGCCGACGAACAGCGCGAATTCGAGCGCGTGGAGGAAAAGCCACAGGCTATCGAGTGGGCATTCCATATCGCGGCGGGCTCGAGCTTCCGGATCAGCGTCGATAACCTCTCCGGCGCGGCGGTGGATGTCGAGCGGTTCCGGCGGCGCGTATTCGACCGTCTCGACAGCTACCAGGCCAACGGCTTTCCCGCGCGCGCCCAAAGGTTCATCGAGATTCTGTGCAACTTCTATCGGCGCGAGTGGCACCTGCCGGAAGCGCCACGCGCCTGACGCACAGGCCCTGCACCGTTCAGGTCGAAGGTGACCGCGTTCGACTCATTCGGGCTGCGGCAGGGGGGGCAGATCGAGCGCCTCGCGCTCGGCGTTGATCAGCCTGAAATTGCGCGTGACCACTTGCTTGTAGCCGTCATGGCCGCGCAACCCGGCCAGTGCGGGCCGATTGGTAAGCTGCGGGTCGCGATAACCGGCATCGATGGCCATATTGAGCAACTCCACGGCCCGTTCGTGCCGACCGTCCAGCGCTTCGAGGCTGGCCCGGATCACGCGGAACAAGGGCATGTCATAGCCCTGATCCAGCGGCGTTGCCAAACGCTCGCGCCAATGCGCGATGGTGCCGGCCAGGGCCTCTTCACGCCCGAGATGATACTGCGCGGCCGCAATGGGTATCACTTCCGCCGACATGTCGTCGAAACCGAAGCGGCGCTCGAGCGCGCCCAGTCCGCCCCAGCGCCGGTCGTAGTATTCCAGTACCGCTTCGTGGCGACCGGCCCGGCTGAGGATGTACATCACGCCGTGAGCGGCATCGAGGCTACGCGGCGAGGCCGCGGCACGGTCGCGCGCCGCGGCCACGGCCTCGTCGACCTGCCCGAGCGCCAGCAGCGCCACGTCGTATTCGCCGCCAATCAGATCCATCGATTCCCGATAGCTTCCCAGGGTGAGCTTCAGACCGCTGGCGGATGAGCGGATGAAGTCATTGCCGGACTCGAGTGCATGCCGCGCCAGGCGGTCGGCCTCGGCAAGCCGGCCGAAGGCTTCCATGGCCTCGAACTCGGCCAGGTCGCTCCAGGGCGAATCGGGAAAGTCCTCACGCATTTGTTCAACCGCGTTCAGGGCATTTGCCTCGTCACCGGCGAGCACGTGGGCGATGACGAGGTTGAAGCGGTTGCTGACGTTGAGCGGATCGATATCCGCCAAGCGTCGCCGCGCCCGCAACTCCTCGCGCAATCGCCCGGCGCTGCGCAGGTTGATGGCACGCCAGTTGAGGGCGTCCGACTGGCTGGGATTGCGTTCCAGAGCGCGCGACAGCGCCGATTCGGCGGCATCGACGTCGCGCTCGAGGATATGCATCAGCCCGGAGACGGCATGCGCTTCGGCCAGGCGGGGATCGATCTCGAGGGCCCGTTCGAGCAGCGATTCGGCCTCGGAGATGGCCGCGGCCAGCGGCCGGTCTCCCGGGGTGATCCGCGCGTCGGAGAGCATCAGCCTGGCCAGTGCCGACTCGGCCAGGGCGGGCGCGAACTCGCCATCCAGCTCGAGTGCCTGGTCGAGCAACTCCCCGGCCCGCTCGATACCCTCGACCGAACGCCCCTGCACCAGGCGGCGAGCCTCCAGGTAAAGATCGTAGGCCTCCATGGAATCGGTGCTGTCGGCGCTGACCGCCCGTCCGTCCGAGTCGACCAGGGTCAGCGCCAGCTGATTGGCGATGGCGGCGGCGATATCGTCCTGGATGGCGAAAACATCGTTGAGTTCACGGTCATAGGTCTCGGACCAGAGGTGAAAGCCTTCATCGGCTTCGATCAGCTGGGCGGTCACGCGCAGCTCGTCACCGGCCTTGCGCACGCTGCCTTCGAGCACGTGCGCCACGCCGAGTTGCTGCCCGATCTCGGTAATGGATGCATCCTTGCCCTTGAAGGAAAACGACGATGTGCGTCCGGACACCTTCAGTTCGCGAATGCCGGCAAGCAGGTTCAGAATTTCCTCCGACAAGCCGTCGGCGAAGTACTCCTGGTCACCTTCAGAGCTCATGTCGGCAAAGGGGAGAACGGCCACCGAAGCGGCGCGAGCGCCCGGCTCGCCGCGGAACTTGTCCCAGACCAGCCAGATCAGCGCCAGCGCCATGGCGGTCACGACCAGCATGCTGAGAACGGACAGAACCGTTTTCGTCCTTCCGGCCGAAGCGCCTTGCCGCTCGCTTGCGGCACGATTGGCCTGCTCACCGAAGAACCAGGCCACAAACAGCGCGATGGGGAACCCCAGGGCGATGACCAGAACCAGGGTCTTGAACACCCAGTCGGGTGCGCCGAAGTTGCCCAGCAGGATATCGCCCACCTGAACCAGCAGCCAGGCGATGACGAAATAGGTGGCGGCAACACGGAAAGTACGGCGCTGCCTGAGCTCGGCGATCACTCGAATTGCACTCTCCCGCTGGTGGCATCACTGCCGGAGCGAGTCGCTCCGGCGGGGCAGAGTGTAGCAGGCTCCTACGCGAAGAGTCGCCGGCGGTGTCCCGGCCGGGGGAGGTGGCAGCCGGCATCCGGCCGCCTCGCGATTCTCAGTACTGGAACCTGAGCCCGAACTCGTAGGTGCGCCCGAACTCATCGTACTGGTTGGCGTAGCGACGGTCGCCCAGGTAGGCGTAGAAGACCTCATCGGTGAGATTCGACACGTTGAATATCGCGGTCCAGTTATCGCTGAACTGATATTCCGAGGTGAAGTCAACGCGCAACTCATCGTCCACGTAGCGATCCTGGGAAGGGTCTTCCGGGTCCTCGATCTCGTCGAAGTACTCGCCGCGGTAATTTGCGGCCAGGCGCAGCGACATCCCTCCACCGTCGTAGCCGAGCGCCAGGTTGGCGATGTTGTCGGACTGCTGCGGCAGGGGTATGTTGCCGTCCCTGAACGACACACTCGCCTCCGAGTCGACATAGGTGTAGTTGGCGATCAGCAGCAAGCCGTCCCAGGGCGACGGCAGGAATCCGAACTGCTGCACAAAGCTCAACTCGATCCCGAACAGTTCGGCCGAATCACCGTTGATGACGGTCGAGACCTCGTCGAATTCCTGCCACGGTGCCTCGCCGGCAATATCGGTTGAAACGAAGAAGTCATCGATATCCTTGTAGAAGAAACCGGCCGAGGCCACGGTCAGCTCGTCGGCGGCGTAGTAGCTGAACTCGAGATCGAAGTTGTTGGAGTAGAACGGATCGAGATCGGGGTTTCCGATTTCGGCGACCCGGTCGCCGCCCTCGATTTCGACCAGCTGACGTGCCCCGGCATCCTCGAAGTTCGGCCGCCCCATGGTCCGCGTGAGCGCAGCACGCAACTGCCACTCATCGCTGATATTGAAGCGCGCCTGCAGGTTGGGGAAGAAATCCGTGTATTCGTTGCTGCCGGAATACGGCTCGATCGTCGGAATACCGTCATCCACGTCCTCGTTGACCAGCGACCTGAAGCCGGCCTGCGACTGGTCGGTGTGCTCGATGCGAACGCCAGCCATGAGATCGAGTGACCCGAGCGACACTTCCGACATCACGTAAGCCGCGTAGATGTCCTCCTCGAGCTCGTAGTCCTCGCCTTCGCTGTCGAGCAGGAAACCGGCCTGGTCGAATTCGAAATTGTCGCGATTGTCGAAGTAGAACTGTCTCAGCCGCCGCGTATCGACGTAGGGACCGAAACGACCCAGCGGATAGTCTCTCGAGCCCGCGCCGGCCAGATCGGCCAGGGTGAAATCACCGCCGAAAGACTCGAAGTCGAAGTTGTTGGCATCGTTGAACTTCTCGCGCAGACGAATCTTGCCCCCGAACTTCAGGCGACCCGGATTGCTTCCCCAGGAATAGTAGCGGCCGGCGTTGAAGGCCAGCGAGATTTCCTCTTCCTCGGTCAGGTCACTTTCGAGCTCGACCAGGTCGAGCTCGTAGGCTTCGAGATTCTCGAGCTGATCGAGGTCGCTGCCGAAAAGCCGCGGCCTGCGGCGGTCGCCGCCGAGGTCGTAGCCGATATCGAGCCCCTCGGCAATCAGCGCGGTGCCAAGCGAAAAGGGCTCGGACGTGCTCGCCTCGGAGTAGCCGGCCTGGTAGTCGGTATCCCACTGTCCCACGGTGCTCTCGCCGCCGAAGACCAGCGACAGGATTTCACGCGTTGCCGTGGTCTCCTTGCCGCGGCGTTCGACCTCGCCGTCGGTGTACAGACCGGCGTCGGCGCTGATCTCGACCGGGGTCGAATCCTCGAACAGGTACTCGTGCTCGAGTTCGACCTCGTTGTCGGAGAACTCGCTGTAAAGCGTGCGCAGGTACAACTCCGACCCGCCGTCGGTGCGATAGTCGAAATTGAGAACGCCGCCGACCCGCCTGCGCTCCAACTCGTAGTCGCGCTGCTCGGCAGCTTCGGGCGACCGGACCATTTCACCGGCCGGCGTCTCGATCAGCGGCCACTCGCCGGCTTCGACATTATCGACCGCGAATGCCCTGTCGTAGTAGTTGACCGACCCCGAAACAGCCAGGTTGTCGGTGCCGTTGCCAACGCTGAACAATCGCGTTCCCGTCATGCTCATCCGCGGACTGGTTTCCTCGAGCGGCTCGTTGTAGCTGCCCTCGACCCGCCCCCTGAACGAATTGCCGAGATCGAAAGCGCTGAGGGTCTTGATCTCGATATTGCCGCCGACGGCATCGGCATCCTGATCGGGTAGCAGGGACTTGGTGATCTCGACGCTTTCGACCAGTTCCGAGGACACGACGTCGAGGTTGACGGCCCGGCTGTCGTCTTCCGGCCCGGGAATTCGAAGCCCGTTGATCGTCGTCGTGTTGAATTCGGCATTGGCGCCGCGGATTACGACGAAGCGGCCCTCGCCCTGATCGCGTTCGAGCGACAGGCCGGGAACCCGCTGAAGGGCCTCGGCAACGTTGTCGTCGGGGAACTGGCCGATGGCGTCGGCCGAGAGAACGTTGATATTGTTGAGAGCACTTTGCTCACGGGCCAGCGAAGCACTCTGAACGGCGGCCTGGCCGACGACGACCAGGCGATCCAGTTCGCTCGTGCCGCCGAGCCGGATCTCGACGCGATTTTCCTCACCGGCGACAACCTCGACCGTCTCGGTCTTGCGTGCTGCGCCGACATAGGACACCTCGATCTCGTAGGTCCCCGGCGAGAGCTCACGAAAACGGAATTCGCCTTTGCGGTCGGTCGATGTGCGGCGATTGGTATCGAGAAGGCGTACCCGCGCGCCCTCGAAGCGAAACTCTCCTTCGGCATTGATCACGGTTCCCTCGAGGCTGGCCGAGGCCTCCTGGGCGGACGCGGATGGCATCGCGACGAACGCGAACAAAGACACGGCAATGCAGATCAGGCTGCGGCTCATTGAAATCTCCCGGAACGCTGGTATGAGTTCACCAGCGTGACAATCTCAGATGTAGCCCGAATGAACCGGCCATTAAACTCCGGTGACCGTCTCTTGAATGCCCGGAAAGCTTCAGGGCGTCTCGAGCGTGAGCTGCCCGTACCGGTTCATGCCCGAGCCACCGTCCGATCCGGCGTCGTAGACGAAGCCGTAGACCCGTCCATTGCCGGCCATCTCCAGAACGGCCCCACGCACCCACTGAACGTTCTCACCGTCGACCAGCAGGTCACCGTCACCCCAGGCACCGTCACTCCGGGAGGCGTGGAAGAGCCGGCCCGTACGGTCCTCGATGAACAGGACATGCACCGTGTCACCATTGACGACCGCATCCGCGCCGACCTGGTCGGCGTCCACCGTATTCTGGGCCACGACACGTTCGGAGATGACGAGGGGATCACTCCAAGTGCCGTCGGCCTCCACGCGCCGCTCGTGAAGCCTGCCGTCGCGCGTGCGGTAGATGACGCTGACTGACTCGCTTTGCGGCAGGTACAACAAGGGCAGGATCGAGCCGATGTCTTCACTCGCGGTTCCCAGGTTGGCGGCGACTTGAACCCGCTCGCTCAATTCACCGTCGGGCAGAATGCGCCGATACCAGGCGCTACCGTCGTCGGCCGTGTAGGCCAGGTGGATGACATCGCTACCGCCGCGAACGATCGTGGGTCCGGACAGTACGGGATCCGTGTCGGCATCAATCACGCGTTCTTCGCCCCACTGCCCGCCCGGCGAGCGAACGCGAAGTCGAATCTTGTCAGGGCCACCGTAGACGGCGACGACGCTGCCGTCGGAGCGAACCGCGATATCGGCCACCTGCGTCGGCGGTTCCGGCGGCGCGGCGACGAGCTCGTCGCGAATGGCCCAGGAATTCGGCGCCTCCGGGTGGTCGGCAGTATTGAAGACGTGATAGACCACCTCGTCGGAGGTCTGATGCAGCATGTGAATGCGATCGTCGACGAGCAGCGAACCGAACCCCTCGAGGTCGCCGGTCTTCGGGCGATTCTCGCCGTCGACCTCGCGCCACGAATCGCCGCCGTCGGACGAGCGAACCGCCATCAGGGCGTTCCAGGTTTCGGCCGGCTCCATCAGGAAATACAAGTCGCCGTTGTCGGCCTGCCACGGCCCGATCCGCATCGGCGTTTCGACAAAAGTGCCGCCGAGATGACCATCGGGCACTTCAAGGCTTACCGAAGCGGTTGCTTCTGCCGCCAGCTCGCGGCCGTCGGACCCGACCAGCCGGTAGTCGAAGCGGTCACCCGCCTCGTTCAGGGCGGCGTGATCGGAAAAGCGGCGAATCACGATCGGAAACTCCCATTCCCCGTGGCCGCCGTCGGCGTGCCAGGGCGGTGTCCGTTCGGAAAAGCTCACGCCGGCGCCGCCGGAGAACGGCTGCTCGGAGACCGACAGCACATCCTGGGTCGGCGCCCCGTGATCGAACGTCTCGCTGGCGATGATGCTGGTGCGCGGCGTGTGCGGCTGGCCTTCGATGGCGATGGCGCGAATGTCGGCAGCGCTGCGCTCGGGCAGGTGCAAGCCGAGCTTCGGCGCGGGATCGTCCGTCTCGAGGGTCTCGGAAAAGACCAGCGCCTCGTCGTCGAACTCGACGACAAGCTCGCGCCCATCGATGATCGTCTTCAGCTCCATCCAGCGCCCGGCATCGATGTCGGCCTGGTGCTCGGCCACGACAACGCTGCGTCCGCCTTCAACGCGAACGACCCGGACCGTATCGGGCGCGACCACTTCGATACGCGAATGATCTTCGATTCCGCGGTAGTCGAATATCAAACCGGCGCGGGCGCTTTCTTCCTCGCTCAGCCGCAACTCGACGGCGAACTCGCGCGGCCGCCATGGAACCTCGTAGCGGCCGAGCGCCAGCATGGGCTCGTCGCCGGTCTCGAGCCGCAGGTGCGCCTCGCCAGCCTCCGTATGCAGGCTCATCGACTCAGCGCCACCATGCTCGAAGCGCCAGAGCGGATCGGATGAATCGTCAGCGAGGCCGGCAAGATCGAGCTCATGCAGCTTTTCAGGCTGCGGGAAATTTTCGGCCGGCAGCGGCGCCCATTCGCCGCCGTTCCGCCGCACCTCCAGGCGATACTGGCGCGACGCGGACGCTTCATCTGTAGATTCCACCTCGAAGCGCAGGCGAAACGGACGGTCCGCGACAACGCTGGCCGCCACATTCACGTCCCCGGCCCAGCCCGCACCACTGTTGAGTTCGGCTTCAAAATCTTCGCGAACCCGGAACGCCGTCTGCCGGCCCCGCTCTGACTCAGCGGTGGCGGCGCCGGAAGCGCTCTCGCCCGTGGATTCCTCGCCGGGGCTGCCGCTGCGATCGCCGCAGGCCGACAGCGACATGACGCCCAGCAGGGCCAACAAGCAGACCCGTGCCGGGCCGTTCAATCCTGGGTCGATGAGCATGAGTTTGCGCACTCCAGAGAAACAAGATTCACAGAGCTGACCCGGTTCGATCAGGCATCCACGAAAAACGGGCCGCGCAGCTCGTAGATGCGCCCGTCGGTATGATCCCCGGCCGGCCCGTTCTGCGAACTGAAATACAGCCGCTCTCCGTCGGGACTGAACGCCGGGCCGCAGATCTCGGAGCCGTGCTGCCCCATGACATTGACCAGCTCGAAGGGCTTGACGTCGGGCCCGACCACGACCAGGCGCATTTCGCTGCCGTCCTCGGCCACCAGCACGTCACCGCCGGCCGAAACCGTCAGGTTGTCGACGTCGTCGATGCCGGGATTGAAAGCCTGATCGCTTTGCTTGTCGTAGACCAGGTCGAGCATGTTTCGATTGGTATCGAGGGCCCAGACGCGGTTGTCACCCTTGGTCGTGAAGTAGACGATCCCGTCGAAATACCAGCAGCCTTCCCCGCCGTCGAAGGTCTCGGCTTCGGGCACCTGCTTGCGCGTGGGCGGATCCCGCCGCGCCGGATCATCCCCGCCCAGGCGGGGAATCGGGTTGGGCACCGGGCGCCATTCGACCAGGCGCGTGGTGAGCGGATCGTCCCCGCTGACCACGGCCACTTCCAGCCGTCCGCTTCGCAGGTCCGCGCGTCCGCCCGGGGGATAGGAGTCGGGCACGAACCGATAGAAGTTGCCGTCCTCGACGTCCTCGGTCAGGTAGATATGACGATGAACCGGGTCGACGGCCGCGGCCTCGTGCTTGAATACGCCCAGCGCCGGCGCGGGCACGGCCAGACGACGCCCGGTCGGATCGCATTCGTAGACCAGGCCCTCGTCGATCTCCTCGCAGGTCAGCCAGGTGCCCCAGGGCGTCGGACCACCGGCGCAGTTGTTGGTCGTGCCGCGGCAGATGGAATAGCTGTCGACCAGCTCGCCTTCGGCATTGAAGCGCAACGCGCCCACGCCACCCTGCCGCCATGCGCCGACTTCGGCATTTGAAACATAGACCCAGCCGCCGTCGTCCATGGGAAAGCAGGCTCCTCCATCGGGGTCGGCGTGCCAGAGGTAGTCGGAAACAGCCACCGGCCGCTCGCCGGTGCGGGCTACCTGGCGCACGGAAAACCCGCGCGGGACAAGCATCCGGGTCGAGGCGTCGTTCTCCACCGCCACTTCGTGCAGCGTCCCGGAGAGATTGGGGATGTTGCTGACCTTCTTGCCCATCGACAGCGGCATGGCCGAACGCGGCGAACCCTGCGTCGTCATCCCCCACAGGCCCGGCCCGACGGCAAGAACGCCCGAGGCGACGAGCGCCTGCCTGAGGAGTCGACGGCGATGCTGATTGACGGTTTGCGGGCTGCGTAATCGAGTCATGACATTCCGCTCCGGGGCGGGCCTTGAGAACTCACGACAACCTTGCGAAGCCAGCCAACATCCCGAGGGTGACCATCGGCTGGCGCGAGGCGTCAAATTGACCTGCATACCATTCTGGCGCCCGGCAGTTACGCTCCGATGACCTTCCCGGCTCCACCCGGTAGCGACAACGAACCGTCATACGAATCCCCTAGACTGAAGCCTGGTATTCATTGACCCAATACAGGAGCATCCAGTGCGAATTCGTTCAATCCTGGTCCTGGTCGGGCTAGCGTTCGCGTTTTCGACGGCACCCGTCAGCGGTAGCGACAGGCAGGTGGACGGCCCCGCCGCGCTGCCGAAGGACGCGAAGCTGCGATTCGCCGTCATCGGCGATGGTGAACCCAAGCCCGATGCAGAGTTTCCCGGCCTGAGGGCGGCGGTCGAGAGCATCAACTCACTGGCCGACGAGTACGATCTCGCCTTCGTCGCCGGCGTTGGCGATATCCCCCACAAGGGCACGATCGAGCAGTACGATGCTGCGCTCGACGTGCTTGGAAATCTCGCCCTGCCTTTCTACCCCATCATGGGAAACGAAGAGTACGGCGCCTCCGAAGAACGCTATCTCGACTACGCCAACCGCTGGAACCGCGGACGGGCGACCATCGAGGCGCTGAAGTACACGATCGACACGCCGCATCTGGCCCTGATCTTCGCCACTCCCGAAAAGGACGGGCGCGATTTTCACGACGAGGGCATCCAGTGGATCGAGGACGAACTGGACAGCCTCGGACAGAAACCGGCGGTGCTGTTCATCCACGGCGCACCCCAGGATGTGTTCCCCGAGGGCGGCGACAAGGGGGTGCAGAACCCGGAATTCCTGCGCCTGATGGACAAGGACAACCTGGTGGCAACTTTCTCCGGCGATCTCCACATGGATCTGAGTCGAGCCGAAGGCGTGCGCAAGAAATACGGTGTTCACCATGTGCACGTGCCGGCCCTGGAACGAACCAAACTCCCCGACAAGGCCCAGCATATCCCTTACTACCGGGTCGTATCGCTACTCGAGAGCGGGGATGTCGTTATCAGCACGGTCAATGCGGTCACAGGGGAAGTGGAGCCCGCTTTCCAGTACCGCTTCAGCCCCGAGTGACTATGTGCCCGGCGAACCGGCCGGGAGCAGGGCTCAAGCGCTTGCCCCCCAATCGACCGGCGGCAGACCGATTGAACAACCAGTCGGGTGCGCCGAAGTTGCCGAGCAGGATGTCGCCGGCCTGTACCAGCGGCCAAGCGGCGACGAATTGGCTCGCGGCGACCTGAAAGGGCCTTGCCTCGGCACACTCAACAGGGAACCTCCGAACCACTAAGGAACCTCTGAACAACTCTGCACGGGCGCCCGCGCAGAGTTGTTCAGAGCTTCCCTAATCGCAGTTGGCGGCCATCTCAAAAGCGTATTCAGAGCCGTAGGCATCGCGCATCCCACTGAGCGTGCCGGTCGCGGTCACGTCAGAGCCGACCATCCTGATCATCGGGTCCGGGCCGCTACCACGGCGCCATTTGATCCCACCATCCTCATCACCGGAGTTCTGCGCCATCGAAAAGTTGCTGGAACTATTCCAGTCGACGAAACTGTTGCCATCACCGCTGTCTTCCACGTGTGTCACCTGGATCAACTCCTCTTCGTATTCGAACCCCACGTCCCAGCCGATGCCCCGCAACACTGACAGCTTGGTGACACCATAGGAAGTCGCACCTTCAACTGCGAACTTCACGGCGGAACCGCCATCGAGCTCAGTCACGTCGCATTCAAGCTCCGTGAAATCAAGACGCTCACCGTCAATGGTGATGTAAGCGGTTCGGGGGGCAGCGGTCTCCACACCGTCGTGCAATGAATCAGCGTGGAGCGTGTCGAGTCCACCGCCTCCGGGCGAATGTGCTTCGGTCCCCGGACCGCCATCGGCCTCTGGCCCTTGTTCCGTCTGCGCACTCGCGCCGCTCGCGTCGGAGGTCTTGTCAGCAGTGGACTCCGACCCGCAAGCGGCGAGAAGCGTCACCAATCCGAATGCAATAGCTGTTGCCATGCCCGGCGAGAATGAAAAAGGAGACATAAGAAGCCTTCAGGTATTGATGAGCTCTGATTGTGGCACTAATCCATCCATGCGTCGAACGTTGCACTGAAACGGAGGAAGCGAGAACCGCCACGACTATTGCCTCGAAATCGGGTCGGAACCCGAGAGAAATCGATCCGAGAACAGTCGGTCGGCCCGACGCTCGACCGCGCCGATATCGCAGTGCGCGATGCCGTTGTCATTGCCATCTCTGGGACGGGACAGGCCGCGGGCATCGGTGGCCAGGCAGCTGGCGTCGTCGAAAGCGTCGATGAGCGGGCTGTCGGCTTTCGGCAATCTGACCGGCAGTCCGTCGAGGCCGGCGGCCAGTGGTCGCAGGCGTGCGTTGGTGATGCTCAGGTCGCTGGCCAGCGGGCTGATGTCACAGCCGGTCAGGTCGCCGAAGGCGTTGTTGCCCAGGGAAGTCAGACTGGCAGTGCTGGCCACCGCGCAGTTGTTCGCGGTTCCGGTCGAGTAGTTGCCGGCCACCACCGAGTTGGAGATGGTGACATCCATGTCGTTGTAGACGTGGAGCGCCCCCCCGTTCGGCAAGCTCCAACCCGCACCGCCGCTGGTGCCGACGATGGTCAGGTGCTTCAAGGCCACCTGGCCCGAGTTGGCAAAGGTCAGCCCGCCGCCACTGCCACCGGTGACGGTCACGTTTTCGATCACGCCGCTGCAGTCAAAGCACATCAAACTGCCGCCGTCGACGGCACGATTGTTGTCGAAGGTGCTATCGCGGATATCCAGCACCGAGCCAGTGGTCTGGATCGCGCCGCCGAAGGAGAAGTCTTGTTCGTTGTCGGTGAAGCGCACCCGGCGAATGGTCAGCGAGTCCGGCCCCACGGTCATGCCGCCACCACTGAGGGTGAGATTTTCGATGCGCAGGGTGTCGGCTCCGGGGCGGGTGACCAGACGTGCGCCGTGTATCCGGGTCTGGTCGGGGCCGTTACCGATCAGCGTGACATCGCTGCTGATCTCCAGTGTGTCATCCAGCAGATACAGGCCGTTGGCCAGCGCGATCACTTTGGGTGTGGCGGCCTCGGCCGCCTCCTCGATCGCCGCGCGCAGCGTGCACACGCCGTCACCCGTGGCGCACTGGCCGTCGCCCGGGTTGGCGTCCGGCTCGTCCCTGAGCGCGTCGCCCGTCGCACCGACCTGGTAGTCGGCCGGGCGCGTGACCGGCGTGGTCAGGAGCAGCGACATCTCCGACCGAAGCGGTTGCTGATCGAGCATGGCCTCGGCTTCGGTGACCAGCAGATAGCCCGATTCGGTCTCACCGTCCACTTGCGCGGTCACGTTCAAGTCATGGGACTGCCCGGGAGCCAAGGAACCGATCGTGCAGTCTAGCCGGTAGCCATTGCGCGTGCAGCCCGGCGGTGTGGTGACACTGCCCGGATCGAAGCCGCGCGAAAGACGTATCGAAAATGCCACGCCGGTCGCCGTCACGCCCGAACCGGCCTGGGGGGCCAGGTTCTCGATGTCGAAGACATAGCTCACGAAACTGTCCGGCAGGGCCACATCCGTGGAAGGTTCGGCCGTCAGCTGCAGGTCGACGGCGTCAGTCACCGCGACGGCTATCGTCTCGCAGGTCTCGAGCGACAGGCCCGGCGTAGGTACTTTGTCGTCGTTGCCGTCGAGCTGCATGCGGTCGGTGATGCAGACTTCGACGTTCTTCGTGCCGCTACTCAGAAAAATATGGTCGGCGGTGATCCGCCCCGAGTCGGTTCCGCCGTGGCCCAGAATCGGTCCGGTCGGCTGGCCGTCAGCGTCGAACTCACCTTCCGATTCGACCGTGCCATCGTCCCAGTCGACCTCCACGGTATGCAGTTCGTCGGGGTCCGGGTCGGAAAAGCTCAGTTCAAGTTCGAAGCGATAGCCCGTACCGGCGTCCAGCGCCTCTTCGGGCAGGTCGATGATCGGTGCGTCGTTGACCTCGGCGACTTCGAGCGTGACAACCTCGGGCGACGAAGTGTCGATCCCGTCGCTGACGCTGAAGCTGAAGGCGTCGGGACCCCAGTAGTCGGCATCCGGCGTGTAGGTCGCCTGGTTACCGCTGATCGAGACAGCGCCGTGCGTCGGCGAATCGACCACCTCGAACACGAGTGTGTCGAGCGGATCGGGATCGCTGCCGTCGAGGGTGATCGCCTCGGGCACGTCTTCGACCACCATCGCGCCGATGCCGGGCGTGGCGAAGGGCTCGCGGAAATTACGACTGACTTCGACTTCAACTTCGGCCGGGGCGCTGACTTCCGGCTGGCCGGTCGCCGGATCGCGCACGCCGTCGCTGACCCGGAACGAGAACGCATCGATGCAGTCGGCGCTGTTTTCGCAGGCGAATTGATTGTTGGACTGGTAGACAAGATCAGCGTAGTCGTCACCGATCTCGACAAACGGGGTCAGCAGCGAGATATGCAGCAGGTTGGTTTGCGGGTCAAGGATATAGAAGCGGCTGGAATTGACCGAGACGTTCTGCGGGCTCCCGAAATCACCGACGACGAAGCCCGAGCCGGCACCGGTGGACTTGGCCTGGCCGGCGAAGAAGCCGTCGGGCGTAAAGCGCTGGATGCGATTGTTGCCCGAATCGGCCACGTAGATCGTGCCGTCCGGCGCAATATCCAGGCCCTGCGGCGTGCCACGGAACTGCCCGGGGCGACAGCCGCTTCTGGGGTCGATGACCGCACCCTCATCACAGAACGCAGTCTCTTCGGCATTGAACGCATTGTCCACGCCACAGATTTCGTCCGTGCAGGAAAAGCCCAGGGAGCGGCGGTTGCCGACATCGCAGACCGCCTGATCGCCCGGCGCCAGGTCGCTGTCGCAGCGGCCCAGCCAGCCGACCAGGTCGCCGGGAATCACCCGTGAAGGGCTAACCTGTCGCGACGGCTCGTACTTGTAGATTCGATCCCCGCGCGCGGCGTAGACGAAGCCGTCCGCGTCCAGGGCCAGCGGGCCGGTCGCCAGCCAGGTCGCGGGGTCGTTATCGACGTCATGACTGAGGTAGTCGACGAACCGGGCGCCGGGGTTGCTGGGATTCCAATGCTCTTCCAGGGCGAAGATCCGGCCCGTGCGACCCATCACATAGATCAGGCCGAGGGCGTCGACCACGGTGCTCCGCGGGTTACGGATAAGGCAGCCATCAACGGAGAAGGGGATGCAGTTGCCGCTCGTGTCCTCGATGTAGCCCAGGTTGAAGCCCTTCTGATACTCGAGATCGGTGTCGTAGATCTGGATCAGGCCGTTGCTGTTCGAGCTTGCCGGGAGGGTCTGCGTGGTAACGACCAGGCCGCTGTTGAAGTCGAATCTCACGTCAGTGAACTCGGCGGAGCCCAGGTTCGTGTAGGTGGGACCCCGGCTCCCATCCGGGTTGAAGCGCGCCAGGCGTTTCTGGCGCAGGAAGACCGTCGGCGGGGGCCGGCATTCGACCACACCAAAGTCGGCCACGAAGGTGTCACCCCGATCGTTGGCCGAGAAGAAGGTGGGGTCGGAGGGGAAGTCGAGCTCGTAGCGGCCGGTTGGGTCAGGGAGGCAGAGGGCCTCGAGCTCGGCGTCGCTGGCCGTCTGCTCGATGCGGAAATCCTCGATGAAGTACGGATACAGGGGCGCGACGAAGAAGCCGTTTTCGGGCTGTGACTCGATCTTGAAGCGCAGCGGATCGCCGTCGGCGTCACTGCCGCGCAGGCGAATCGGCGTGGGCTCGAACGAGATCGCATCAGGCCGACCAGCGCCAGTCTGGGCCAGCGCCACCGGCGGAACATTGCTAGCCTTGATGTTGACGATCTGGATAGCTTGGCTGCTGTTGCCGGCGGAATCTACCGCCGTCCAGACCACCTCGTGCAACCCCGGGCCCAGCGGTAGCTCTGCACTGTTGCTGACCTCGGGACTCAGATCGACCAGGTCGAACACAGCCGCCTGGCCCAGGTCGCTGACTTGCTGGATATCGATCTCGACGATGTCCGGCGGCGGCACCAGCGACGGCGGCTGGCGGTCCAGCACTTCAATCCGCATGCTGGCGAATGTCTCGTTCGGATCGCCGGCCTGATTCGGGCCCGGATCGCGTGCGGTCCAGGTCGCGAAGAAGGCATTGTCGTCGGTATCGGTGCTGACCGGCCAGAAGCTGTGCAGGGCCTCGGACGGAAAGTCGATGTTCAGCGTGGTCGGACGGTTGCAGGCATCACTCACCTCGAGGAATGAGCGCAGGATGTTCTCGTAACGACGGCGCGACACCCCGCCCACCTCGTCGGCTTCGATGGTCACGTGCAACACATCACCCACCAGCGTGGCGATGGCGTTGCCTTCACTGCCGGGCATGGGCGTGATGGTCGGCGCGACATCGTCGAACACGGTCACTTCCTGGAAATCGAACTGCGCGTTGGGCAGTCGCCAGCCGCTGATCTGCGTACCCAGCACAGCGAACCACGTTTCCCACCAGATTTCGAGGAGTATGCCCGAATAGGGTTGGAGCTTCGCGCCGGATGGAAGACCCGGAAACGGGATCACCAGATCCACCGGATTGAGGCGGGGGTTGGCCCGCCACATCACGGTGTTGTAGCCGACCGAGAACGACAGCGTCCGATCCTCAACGTAGGGACATTCGTACTGCGGACCGGAGCCCTCGAACTGGCTGTATCGCACGCTGCCGTCGTCGCGACAGCTTTCCCATATCTTGTCGCTGGCATCAAACGACGCACTGGTCAGCAGAAAATCCAGTTCGGTGGACTTCGCCGTCGGCGGCCAGGGATTGCCGGCCAGCAGCATCACGTCGACATCGGTGTTGTGGTGGAGCATTTGCGGCGTGCCCAGCTCTCCCCAGTCGCTCTGGGTGGCGATGGGAATGCCGAGCGCGTCCGAGTAGGCGAAGGCCATATGCGGCTGCTCGATCTCGACTTCGCACTGGCCTGGCGGAACCTGGCGCTCGATGTCATTCGGTGCGATCAAACTCGGCTTGCAGAACTTCAACGCCATATTGGCGGAATAGGCCGCCCAGGCTGCCGCGTAAGCCCCCGGCGCCGGTGTGATCGAATACCCAAACGCAACGTTGTAGGCCGCGCCAAGCGGAAGGATGCAGGCCAGCTCGCCGCCTGCGCCGCGCGCGCCAGCGTCAGTCGACAGCGACAACGATTCGATGTCCACCGCCGGCCCGGCGCCTTCGATCCTGCTCAATTCGACGCGGTCGAAAGCCTGGTCGGACTCGACCCCCATCCAGCCGTCGCGCACCACCGCCAGGCGACTGCCGGGTAGGGCCCGATCGGCGAAAAGCTGGCGCCCCACAAGATGGTCGCCGCGGTGAAGCGTCACCAACACGATCGCGTCATGCAGCTCGCCCACTTGAAGGCCGACCTGGTTTTTCGGCTGCTGAAGCTGGAGCACGATCGGCTCGACCGACGCCAGCCAGAGCTGTCCGCGGTCGAATTCGAGCCGCCGCAGATCGAATGCCGAAATCGGGCTGTCTTGCGCCCCCCGCGCCGCTGTTTCGGCCAGATTGACCGCGCCCATCAATGAACGTGCTTCAGGCGGCAGAACCCGTACGGCAGCCATCCCTTCGACGGCTACCATCAGCAAAAGCAAGCTAGCCAGCAGCCCTTCGATCCGTTTGTGCATACCCCGCTCCCTTGTCCTGTAGGCCTCCCCTCAAGTATTTGCGAGATCGTTCCGGATCGGAATGGGTGGGTGTTGCGGACCGTTTGCCCGCTGGTTGCAAGTCAGCTTTTCCGCGCCCAGGCGGCCGGCGTGCAGTCGAAGCGCACCCGAAAGCGGCGCGAGAAATGCGAAACGCTGGCGAAACCGACCGCGTCGGCCACCTCGGCGACGTTGCCCGCGCGCCTGGCCAGGAGCCGCTCGGCAGCCTGCAGGCGCTTCTCGCGCAGGTACTCCTCCGGCGACTGGCCGGTTTCGCTCTTGAGTCGGCGGTAGAGCGTCGTGCGGTCCATATGCATCAGCTGCGCCCAGTCGCGGATCGAGAAGCCGGGCTCACCCAGATGGGCATCGAGCACGCCGTCGACCTGCGCCAGGAAGGCGGATTCGGGGCGCTCTTCCGGCAAGCGCTCACCCGCCTCGAGCCGCGCCTTCAGGCGTCGACGCGAGGCGATCAGGCCGGCCACCCGTGCGGCCAGCTCGGCGCTGTCGAAGGGCTTGGCCAGGTAGTCGTCGGCGCCGGCCTCGAGTCCGCGCACGGCGTCCTCCGGGGCCGCGCGCGAGGTGAGCATCAGCACCGGCACGAAAGCCAGTTCGGGGTCGGCCTTGATCTCGCGCGTCATCGCCAGGCCGTCCATCACCGGCATCAAGCCGTCGGTGATGATCACGTCCGGCAGGGCCTCGCGCGCGGCCGCCAGGCCCTGGGCGCCGTCGGCTGCCTCGAGAATACGGTAGCTGCGACCCAGGCGCAGGCGCAGGAACTCGCGCAGTTCGGCGTTATCGTCGACCAGCAGTACGCAGGGGACGTCTTCGGCGTCGAGCGGGGGCGTATCGGCGGACGATTCATCCGCGGGCTCGGGTTCGCCAGCGAGTTCGGTTTCGTCCGCCGCGGTGATGGGCTCGAGGTTCGACGGAATCGCGAGGACGAAACAAGCCCCCGGTTCGCATGACTCGTCCAGGCGGGCCGACCCGCCGTGCAGCTCGGCCAGTTCGCGCACGAGCGCCAGGCCGATTCCGGTGCCGGGGCTGCTCTCGGAGGTGAGCTCTCCCTGGCGGTAGCGCTCGAAGATGGCCTGGCGATCGCGTGGATCCACGCCGGGACCACTATCGCGCACCGACAGTTCGATCCGATCGGGGCCGGCGTCGAGGCGAATCACGATCCGCCCGCCGTCGGGCGTGAATTTCAGCGCGTTCGACAGCAGGTTGGCGAGCATGGTGTCGACGTGCGCCTGGTCGCAGGCCATCACGAGCGCTTGCTCGACACCCTCGGTGATCAATTCGATTCCTCGCAGCTTGGCCTGAAGCGCGAATCGATCGACGACGCCGCGCACGATACCCGCCAGGTCGACCCGGGCCAGGCGCAGCGGCATGCGCCCGGCCTCCAGGCGCTGCAGGTCCAGGATCTGTCCGATCAGCGACTGCATCGCCTCGCTGTTGCGAAGCGCCACATCCAGGTACTGCTTCGAAGCCTCGTCCAGCTGCCCGCCGGCTTGCTTTGCCAGCTCCTGCAGCGGCGCGCGGGTCAGCGTCAGGGGCGTGCGCAGCTCGTGCGAGACGTTGGCGAAAAAGCGCGCGCGGGCGTCGCTCTCACGACGGATTTCGCGGGCCTGGGCGCGCACCTCGGCGGTGCGACTGGCGACTTCCTCGGACAGCTCTTTCTGCCGAAGCAGCAGGTGACGTTCCCGTGCCCGCTGGCCGTAGCGCGCGGCCAGCGTCAGCAAGAGCAATCCAATTGCAACATACGCCGCCCAGGCCAGCGGCGTCAGGTACCAGGGTGAAAGCACGCCGAAGGACAGCGGCGGCGATTCGGACACCACACCCGCGGCGCTGCGTGCCTGCACCCGAAAAGCGTAGTCGCCGCCCGGCAGGTTGGTGTAGTCCCGGCGGGTCTCGTCGCTCCAGCGCGACCAATCGTTCTCCAGGCCGTCCAGGCGAACCCGGTACTCGGTCAGGTCCGGGGCGGTGTAGCTGCCGAGCGCATATTCAAAGCGAAGCGACCCGGAATTCGCCGGTAAGGCCTCGAGCAGCCCCCCGGCTCTGGGCCCGGCAAGCAGCCACTGTCCGTTATCGGGGAAACCGGCTCGCACCACCTGTAGCTCGCTCGGCGCGGGCTCGATCAAGACCGGCGGCCAGTCGAGCCGCAGCAGGCCGGGATGGCGGCCGATCCAGAGATGATCGCCGCGCTCTTCGATGAACCAGTTGACCGCCGGTTCCAGGTCGGTCAGCCAGCGGTCCTGCCAGTCGAAGCGACCGTCGTCGTCGAGCTGGCCACGCCACAGCGCGCCCCCGGGGCCGATGCCTGCGACGACCTGGCCATCATCCGTGCCGTAGAGTCGGTACACCCCGCGCGGCTCTCCCAGTTCGTCGTTGCCGAATTCCGGGTCCGGCTCGATCCGCGTCGCGCCGGGCTCGACCGGCCGGTAGCCGCCCAGGCTGGTCCCGAGCACCATCCGCTCGCCCAGGTTGAACGCCCAGGCATAGCCCTCCGGAACGCCGTCGTCGGCGTCGAGCACGGCTTCTAGGACCAGTTCGTCGCCCTGCCAGACCAGGCGGTAGTAAACACCGACCACCGTGCCGACCCAGACGCGGCCGGCGTCATCTTCGGCGATGCTGTGCGCACGGTGTTCGACGCCCTCGATTCGCTCGAGCGCGCGCCAGCCGTCGTCGCTTCTCAAAAGGACGCCGAGCCCGGATTCCAGCCCCGCATACACCGCGTCGCGCAGGCGTGATCGCGTCATGCCGTAGCTGTAGGTATCGGTAATCAGTCGTTCGTGCTCGCGCAGGTTCAGCGTTTCGAAGTCGGGCACCATGCGATGCACGCCCTCGGAGCCGGCGACGAGCAGGCCGTCGCCGTCGGGCAGGATGTCGAACACCTCGAGGATCGGCGCATCGAAGGTTTCGAGGCGGCTCGCGTCGGCGCCGTCGGCGGCCAGCACGCTCAGGCCGGCGTCACCGCCGAGCAGCCAGCGGCCCTGGAAAGGAAGCAGCGCGTTGGTGGTCGACAGGCCGAAGTCCGCGTCGTAGATTCGCCGGCCGCTGAACAGGTCGACCCGGGCAATCGCTCCGCCCTGCGCCAGCCACACGCCCTGCTCGTGATCGACAGTCAGGTCGAAGATGCCGTTGACGGACAGACCGTTGCGATGGGTCAGCTGCTCGACGGCTTGGCCGTCCGGGCCGATGCGGAACAGGCCCGCCTGCTGGCTGGCCACGAGCAGGCCGCCGTCGGGCGCGGGAATAGCCCGGTAGAGCCAGGCGTCCTGGAAATCGAAGCCGGTATCGAGTGCTTCCGGATCGGCATCCGAGAGCCAGAACAGACCGTCGTCGACGCTGCCCATCAGGATGCGCCCGTCCGGCCAGGACGAGAGAAAGCTCAGTCGCGGACCCTCGGGCATCCGCCAGCCCGGCTCAGGTTCCGGCACTGCATCCGACGCCGGAAACTCGGTGTAGTCATGGATCCGGTCGCCGATGACGACCAGGAAGCGATCGCGGTGCTCCAGAGTGGTCCGGAACACGGTTTCGGCGGGCTGCACGACCGACAGCTTGCCGTCGCGCCATAGAAACAGGTAGCGGAGGGCCTGGAAGTAAACCGCATCGCCGATCAGCTGAAGGCCGCGGATCGCGCCGAAGTTGCGCTGGTTCTCGGGCAGGCGGTCGCTGAGCGAGTGGTAGACCAGACCACCGTCTTCGCCGGCGGCGAAGTAGCCGAATTCGTCCGGCGAACCGACCCAGATGCGGCCGGTCTTGTCGATCTCCATGACCCGGATGCGACCGCGGTGGCGCGAACGGATGGCCTGCCAGCCGGCCCCGTCGAAGATCACCAGGCCGTCGCCGCCGCCCACGTAGATGCGCTGGTCCGGTCCCTGGCGCACCACCCAGTTGGTCAGGTGCCCACCGTATTCGGCCATGGTGTAGTTGCGAACGGGCGGCTTGCCGGGCGGGGGCTCAAGCGCCAGTGCCCATCCGGATGCCGCCAGCAAAGCCAGTGCAGCGAGCAGGTCGCGTTTCCTCAAGCGGCGCTTCCGGATCGAGTAGATTTTCAGTATACCCTTCGAACCGGCCGAAACTCATTCAAGCCGCCGGCCGCCGCAGCGCCCGCGAGTCCTGCTCTCGCGGGCGCTACGTCACATGCGGTCAATCGATCACGAAACGGTCGCGGAAGATACCGATGACTGAATCGATCAGGCGAACGGCACTGACGTTCATGACTTCGTTGACCGCCGGCGAGGCCGTCGTGAAACTCAGATCAATGATCGCCGTGCCGTCGTCGATCACCGTTCCGTCGCTGGCGAAGAACAGTCGCACCGTTCGCTCTTCACCCACCACGAAGTCACCGAAGTCGCAGTCCATGCTCAACCCATCGGCGCCGATCTGGCAGTCGCCCTCCGACGCGCCGGTGAACGTCACCTGCGCGCCGCTGATGGTGCCTTCCATGAAGACCGACTGTGCCGACAAGCCCGGTGCACCCTCGGGCACGAGGTTGCCGACCGCGACGTCGATGAAGAAATCCTCACCCGCGGCAAACGGCGGCGGCGCATCGTCACCGTGATCGTCCGGCAGGCTCACGCCCAGGCTGACCAGGGGCTCGGGCGTTACCGTTTGCTGGGCGCAGTCCTCGCGCGCGAGCTGGTCGGCCACGCAGAAAGTCATGGTCTTCGGCCCGGCGCCGGTGTAGGTGTGCTGCGCCACCGCCCGACCCGCGCCCTGCCCAAGGACCGGCTCGATAAGCAGAATGCCGTCGAGATACGCCTCGTCGTTCTCCTCCACGATGCCGCCTTCGTTCTGAATCGGGCTGCCGTCGCCGGCCAGGAAGGTCGCCGAATAGCCGGACGCGCCGTCGTCTTCGAATTCGGCGTTGATGGCGACCGGAAAGCCCAGGCCCACGCGCGGCGGCGCCTCCAGTTTGGTCAGCCGCGGCGGGTCGTCAACGTAGGTCACTTCGATTGCAACCTCGGCGGGTTCGGAATCATCGACGCCGTCGTTCGCCACGAAGGTGAAGCGGTCGCTCCCGAAGTAGTCGGGCTCGGGCGTATACCGCACGGTCGCCGTCGCATTGTCCGAGGCGATCAGTTCGACCTGGCCATGTGCAGGCGGCTCGACCACCTGGTAGCCGAGCTCGTCGAGGCCATTGAAGTCGACCCCGATGATGCCGTCCGGGTCTTCGGCTTCGAGCGTAATGTCGACGGCCTGGTCTTCGGCCGTAACAACCGACTGGCTGAATGCCAGGGGCGGGCGAAAGTTTCTCGACACACTGACGAAGACGGTGCCGACGTTGCTGTCGGCCAGCCCGTCGGTGGCGATGAATTCGAAGCTGTCGATATCGCTGTGGAAGCCGAAGTTGGACACATAGGTGACGGTCACCGAGCTTTCGGTGATGTCCTTCAGCGGCGAGGTCTCGAACACGTGCACGAACGACTCCTTCTGGTCGACCACAAAGAACTGGGTCGAGTTGACCGAGACCGCGCGAACCGTGCCCAGGTTGCCCAGCACGAAGCCGGGCTGGTCGCCCTGGTTGATACCGGTGCCGGTCGAGCGGGCCACCCCGCCGAAGCTGCCGTCGGTGCCGAAGCGCTGAACGCGCCCGCCGGTGTCCGGGTCACCGTCGTCGGTGGCGTACAGCACGCCTTTGGGATCGAGGGCGATGAATTCCAGTTCGGAGAACTGGCCGTTCTCGCTGCCGGCGAAGCCGCCGGCGCCGACGCTGCAGGTGGCATCGGTGCAGCTGTAGCCCTTGCTGGTCTGACGTTGCTCGTCGCAGGCGTTGTTCGTGCTCGTCTCGCAGCGCCCCATCCAGCCCACGTAGTCACCCAGCATCACTTCGCCCTGGGCATTGCGGGTACTGGGGCCGAACTTGTGGATGCGGTCGGCGCAGGAGTCGGCCACGTAGAGATTGCCGTCGGGATCGACATCCATCGCAAAACCCGTCCAGTCGTTGCCCCAATTGCCGCTGTTGCACAGGAACTGAGCGCCACCGTTCAGGGCGCCGCGATACTGATCGTTCATGTCGTTGTTGTCGTTCGGCACGCCGTCGCTCAGGTCTTCGAGCACGTCGAAGACGAAGACGCGTCGACGGTCGGTGACGTAGAGCAAACCCTCGCGTGTGTCGACCCGAGCGTAGGACAGCGATTCTGCCTGAATCGGATCGGATAGCCCCAGCTCGGGATTGTTCGCCGACGAGGCGGTGATCCGCCAGCTGTCGCCGCCGCTTGCCGACTCTTCAGGATCGACGCTGTCGTCGCTCTGGGCGATGAGCAGCGAGGTGCTCGACCCGCCGCCGTTGCGTCGGAGAGTGTAGAGGAAGCTGTCCTGGTCGACGACGAAGGTGTTGTTGCTGCCAATGTAGTCGACCTGTTCGATGAACTCCCCGTCGGCGTCCCAGAATGACAGGCGCTTGTTCCGGCTCACGCTGCTCGGCCCACAGCGGAAATAGAAGTCGATCATGGCGTAGATGCCCGCGTCGGTTACGTGGACGTACTGCGGCCGATGCACCCAGTCGAGTGCGATCTTGTCGTTGTCCGGTCCGGGCAGGACCTGGCAGACATTCTGGTAGAGCCATTGATTGGGGTTGTCCGCGTCCAGTAACGGCTGTCCGTAGGGGCCGCCCGGACTGGTCCGGTAGTCCTCAATGAAGAACGGGTATAGCGGTGCGACGAACTCACCGTTGGCTGGCCGCTCACTGATCCGGAACGACAAGGGATCGAATCGCCCGTCGAGGAAATCGGGATCCTCGCCCCTCAGCACGATATCGACCGGTTGGGACGTCAGCGTATCGGCCACGACGTTGTCGACCACCGGCGCAGTGTTGCTGCCCGCCGCCTTGATCGTGATGAGCTGATCGGCCTGGCTGAAATTTCCTGATTGGTCGGTCGCCGTCCAGGTGATCGGCGAGCGCGAGTCGATGGGATAAAATGCCGGCCCGTCGTTGTCGGTCTGCGGCGCCGGGTCGGCCAGGTCGACCACGCGCGGCGCACCGAGCATGACGGAAGCAGCATCCAGACCCGGATCGGCAACCGGCACCTCGATCACGCGGCCGGGTGGGGCCACCAGGATGGGCGCTTGCGTGTCTTCGACGACGACCTGCTGGACGAGCGAATTGCTGTTACCTCCGCCGCCCGGCAGCGGGCCACTGTCGGAGACCGTCCAGGTAATGTCATTGCTCCCCACGCCCAGCAGCAGCGGCGCATCATTGCCGAGGGAGAACGGCATGCCGCAGGGGTCGGAGGCATCGATCGTCTGAGCCAGCTGGCCTGCTACTCGCTCGTAGCGAACGCCACCGTAGTCCGTGGCTTCCAGCACGACGTTCGACTGGGTCGTGGCAATCTCCGGTGCCACGGCCTTGTAGATCGTAACTTGCTGGTTGCGGGTATGAGTGACCGAGTTGCGCGTGTCGAACAGCTGCGACGTCGCGACGAGCCCCGTCGCTAGCGCGATGTTCTTCAGGGTTTCCTCGGCGGCTTCCTTGAGCGTGAGCTGCTGCGCCGCGGATGCTCCCTGGTTAGCCAGAGCGCCGCCGTACTTGATCGCGTTGTAGGTCAGAAGCGCGGCCGGAATGATGATGTCGAAAGCATCCGAAATCTGCGTATCGGCCCGCCACTCGAAAGGGTGGACGCCGGGGGGTAGCGAAACCGTCTGCGTTGAACTCTGCCCGGGCAGGATGTAGACGTTGTTGACCGAAACGTTGACCCCGGTGTTGGCATGCTGGACCTCAACCGATCCGTTGTCGTCGAGGACACCCCAGTCACCGGAGATGCTCTTGAGGTCGACGAAACCCAGCAGGTTGGAAAATTCGTCTTCAGATTGCGGGAGCTCGAAGGCGTAGGCGCAGGAGTCAGCGGTGTTCGGCCAGTCCGACCGGTCGCCGGGGGTGACGAAGACCGCGCGGGTGTCCTTGAGCTTGAGGTTGGTGGCAAACGTCACGACCCCGGCCGGAATGCCGACGACGGGATCCGGCACGAATGAGATCGGCAAGGCGAAATTGTGCGTGCCGATCAGCGCCCCGATCTGGGTTTCAAGGTCCTCGTTGTCGGCCGCCCACGACCGCAGGGGCATCACCGCGCATAGAATCATGACAGCGGCGAACGCCGCAATCGATTGGACATGGCCTGGGCGCGTATCAAGGTTTGTCGAGCATACTTTCGCATTCTGAATTCGCATGATTCCCGTTCCGGGAGACACCAGGCTTCAGTCTGCTATGGCGCGGTTTCGGCGGAAATGCCCGGTGGTTGCCGATTCGTGCGAGCTGGTTGCGAGATTCAGTGTTTGCAGGCCTTGCGCCAGTTCGACCATCCTGGTTTCAGCTGCTTGGTCAATGGCTACTTGGCCTGTTCCGTCGGCCGCACTGCGTACCGAACCCTGAATCCGGCAGCGTATACGGCTCGCGTGGCTCATTCGGGCCGCGATTCGCTTCAGGCCCGCAGGGACATGATCGGCCAGCCCCGTTCGCGCGCGATTTCAGCCAGGACATCGTCCGGATTCACCGCCACCGCCCGGCCGACGGCTTCCAGCAGCGGTAGGTCGTTGCGCGAATCCGAATAGAACGTCGCCTCGGCGAGCTGGTCGGCCGGCTGGTCGAGCCATTCGCGCAGACGGGTCAACTTGCCTTCCTGGAAGCAGGGCGTGCCTGCCACCCGGCCGGTGTATTCGCCAGCCTGGCGTTCCAGTTCGGTGGCCAGCAGGCGATCGACCCCGAACAGCTGGGCAATGGGTTCGGTGATAAAGCGGTTGGTCGCGGTGATGATGACCGGCAGATCGCCTGCATTGCGATGCCGGTCGACCAATTGCAGGGCCTCGGCTCCGATGCGCGGCATGATCTTCTCTTCAAGAAAGCGATGACGCCATTCTTCCAGCAGCGCCCGGGGATGCGCGGCGAGCGGTTGCAAGGCAAAACCGAGGAACTCATTGATATCCAGTTCGCCGTCCTTGTAAACCTGATAGAAGCGCTCGTTCTCCGAGCGATACCAGTCCCCGTCGACCACCCCGAGCTCGACCAGAAACTCGCCCCACAGGTAGTCGCTGTCGCCGTCCAGGAGGGTGTTGTCGAGGTCGAAAAGGGCCAGATTCATTGCTGGGTTGCTCCGGTGCGCCGAAAGGGTCGCGTTATTGTCCTTGATCGGGCCAATCTCCGCAGGGGGGGATCCAGCAGGGCTGGCAGCTAAGTTTGGTCGCCGACGAAGCACCCGTGGACCTGAAACTGGGCCAGCATCCCAAGCTTGATACCTTAATTTAGCATTGACGCTAATTAGCGTCTAGTGTAAATTTGGTGGCATGGTCGACGTATACCAGGCACTGGCCCATCCCGTTCGACGCGCGGTTCTCAGGAAGCTGAGGAACGGGCCGGTGTCTGCGGGCGACCTTGCAGCGGATTTTCCCGTGTCGAAACCGACGATGTCACGTCATTTCGCCGCCCTGAAAGACGCGGGCCTGATCCACGCCGAACGCGACGGAACGACAATCCGCTACCGGCTGAATGTTTCGGTGGCCGAGGAAGCGCTGAGCGGTCTGATGGATCTGTTCGGTGCCGGCAAGCCACGACAAGAGGAGTAAATCACGATGATTCGCAAAGGTCTGATCGGATCGATTCCGCTGCTCATCCTGATCGGCGCGCTCGGTGCTGCCGGGTGGTTCATGGTGCCGGCCGGCGAGGCGGTCGCGGTGCACTGGGGCACGGGCGGCGAAGTCAACCGCACCGGCGGCCGGCTCGAAGCCTTCGTCTTTATGCCCATCCTCGCGCTGGGCCTGACGCTCATATTCGTCGTGGCGCCCTACATCGATCCCCGCGGTCGCAACCTCGAAAAATCGTCGGCGCTGTGGCTGACGGCCTGGCTCGGCACGCTGGTCGTTCTTGCCATCGCCCAGGGCGTGATCACGTTGTCGGCAATCGGACTGATCGAGGCCGGCAGCGCGACGATGCCGCGGATCATCGCCAGCCTCGTCGCCTTGTTCATCATCGTCATCGGCAACTTCCTGAGCAAGGCGCGCCCCAACTGGTTCGCCGGCATCCGCACCCCCTGGACCCTGTCGTCCGACCGCAGCTGGGACGTCACCCACCGCTGGGCCGCGCGCCTGTTCATCGCCGCCGGCCTGGGCTCGCTGGCTGCCGTCTGGCTGACCGACAAAGACACGGGCTGGATGATCATGTTGGCGGCAATCCTGTTCGCCGCCCTCCTTCCCGTCGGTCTGTCCTACTTCGTCTGGCGAGCCGATCCTCGACGAGAGACATACAGCGCGCAGACGGGCAAGAAAGACTGAAAAGGTCGCACTTCTACCGGTCAGGCTTGCGTCCGGTGATCATCGCGCGGACCAGGTTCTCCTTGTGGAGACGACTGGCAACCACCACGCCCACGACGTGAACGACGACGAGGCCGAGCATCACGTTGACGAGCACTTCGTGGGCTTCTTCCCAGAAATGCTCGTCAGCGGACCAGAGTGCCCGGGCACCGCCCTCGCCCGCCTCGACAACCCAGCCGGCCAGCGGTCCGGCCTGTTCCTCCAGCGCGTAGAGCACGAGACCGCTGAAAGCGAGCGCGCCCATGCAGGCGAGCAACAGCAGGATCATGATGCCACCGGCGGGATTGTGGCCACGGTAGTGCCTGGCCTTGCCGCGGACCATATTGCCCAGGTATTGCCAGACCGTCGCCGGCGAACGGACAAAATCCCCGAAGCGGGCGTGCTCGGAACCCACGAAGCCCCAGAGCACCCGAAGCAACACGATGGCCAGCAGCGTGTAGCCGATCCACACGTGCAGTGTCATCACCTCGTCTTCCATGATGTAGTTGATGAAAAAGCCGACCACCAGCAACCAGTGGCCGATGCGAACCGCCGGATCCCAGACGCGTGTCGACGAAGAGTTTTCCTGATGGCTCATGTGATGGCTCATGGCGATGATCCGTAGAATTGACTGGGGGCAAGCATGTACCCACCCTGCATTCATTAGAATCCGGCAAATGACCTGTCGGCCACGAGACCCCCAATATGTCGAATGACAGATTCACCTCCCCCGGAACGCCGCTGCTGCTGATCGTGTTCGGCGCAATCGCGGTGCTGATCGGCTGGGATCTCCTGTCGGACTCCGCCGAGGGCGTCGACCCGATCCACGTGCTGGTGGAATTGGCTCTGCTGGTGCTGGCGGCAAGCATGTTCGCCTGGCTGCTGATGCTGGTCATCCGAGGACGCCAACAGTTGAGTTGGATGAACACCCGACTCGATTCGGCCCGCGTTGAATCGCGCCGCTGGAGAGAACGCTACCGGTCCACCATACGGGGATTGAGCGAAGCCATCCAGGATCAATTCGAGACCTGGCAGTTAAGCAAGGCCGAAGCCGAGATCGCCCTGCTCCTGCTCAAGGGCCTGAGCCTGAAGGAGATTGCCACCGTGCGCGAGACCGGGGAGCGAACGGTGCGCGAACAAGCGCGCGCCGTCTACCGCAAGGCCGGGCTGGCCGGCCGCTCGGAACTGTCGGCTTTCTTCCTCGAGGACCTCCTGCTGCCCGATCCGGAGGCCATGCCCGAAGACCCGACGACCGTCAGATCCGACCGCCGCCCTTGACCATGCTCATGACCTGGCTCATGTCGAGGTTCTGGGCCTTGTGCTCGATCTGCGGTATGAACTCGCTCTGCTTCTGCTTGGCCGAGCCGAGCATCTCGTTGAAAGTCGACTTGAGCAACTCGGTGCTCATCTGCCGGCCGCCGGCGTAATAGCGCCGCGCCACATGACCCAGGGCATAGGTCGTGGCGAAAGAGAACGCCATGCCGGTCGCCGAGCGGCCCACGCGACCGACGCCGCGCCCCGCCATTCCGCCCAGCAGACCGCCGATGAGCTTGCGGCCGAACTGCTCGAGGTATTGCGAGGTCATGCCCACGCCCAGGGTGGCCAGGAATTCCTTGATGTGGCCGCGATCGAGCTCGACGCCGTATTCCTTGCCGATGCCGAAGACCATGCGGATCTGCAACGGAATGATCGCCATCGACGCCCAGGACTGCGGCAGCAGTTCCAGCGCCCCATTGAGGATCGAATAGTTGAGGATGGTCTTGTCCATGGCCACCTCGTCAACCGCCGTGGCGCTGCCGATCGGCGGCTGGGTGGCTGCCGCTTTCGACACCGTTGCCGGCGCGGCGGCCTCGACCATGTCCACGACGCGGTCGGCCTCGTGCTCGATCTGTGCCGATTCGTCGGCATCCATGCCCAGTAGTCCGCGCAACCGGTCGAGGAACCGACGCTCGTCGTCGGTCATGCGGCCATCGGCATCGCATACGCCCACCGCCATTTCGTAGGCCAGGTGCTTCTCGCCGGGGTCCGTGAGCAAACCGGCCGAATCGGCAAGGCTCACGCGCTTGAGCAGCACGTCCTGGTAGAGCGCGCGCAGATCCGGCGCGTTCTCGCCCGAGAGCGACTCGGCGATATTGCGGATTTCCTCGCGTTCGTGCTCGTGCTTGGCGCCGTCGGCAAAGGCGGCGAACAGGGCGATGGTCAAAAGCGCGCCGTCGCGCTCGCGGGTGTCGGTCATCGATGCCTCCTTGGGCTTTCTGAAATGATTAGTACGGCCTCCGGGCGGCAACTTCAAGGACCCGCGTCATCGGCGTGACAGGCGCACCGTGATACGATCCGGTGACCAGCGCGGTTGCGGGGTTGAGGGATCCCGCCCGCGCCGACGGGGACAGCATGTGAACGACGCTCAGCAGACCGAAGATCGGGCCGTGGACCTGGCCCTGCGAATCCGGCGGGGCGACCGGAGTGCCGAAGAGGCGCTGGCCGGTTTTTATGGCCCGAAGATCGAGTTCGTCCTGCGCCGGCACGTACGCGAACCCTCACTGGCCGCCGACCTGCGCCAGGAAGCGCTGATGGTGGTCATCCAGCGCCTTCGCGATGAGGGCCTGGCCGAACCCGAGAAGCTTGCCGCCTTCCTGTACCAAACTGCCATCAACCTGGCCAAGGGTGAGGCGCGCACCTACTTTCGCCGAAACACCCATCCGGATTTCGAGGCCGTCGAGCGCGCCGCCACCCGCGAGCCGCTACTGGTCGATCGTCTCGAACGACGCGAACTCGGCAAGATCGTTCAAACCCTGCTCGACGAACTCGGCCAGGAGCGCGATCGCGAGATCCTGCGCCGCTTCTACCTGCGCGAGGAAGCCAAGGAGAGCATCTGCGCCTCGCTGGAACTGACCCCGGCGCATTTCGACCGCGTGCTCTATCGCGCCAGGCAGCGGTTTCGCCAGATCCTGGAAGCCCGCCTGGGTGACGGCAACCTGATCGTCCGCTGACCCGCCATGGATGAGAGATTCGAAGCCATGAAGACAGTACTACCCATGCCACGCAACGGTGATTCCGCATGAGCGATGCACCCGAAGACCGGAATCGTCGCGTCGAGGAATATGTGCGGGGGCATGCCGACGACGAGACCGCGCGCCAATTGGAAATCGAGATGCTCGAGGACGACGACCTGTTCGAACGGGTACAGACCGAAGACCTGCTCAGGCGGGGCTTCGAGGAGACCGAACGCGTCGCTTCCTCCGATCGGCCAAAGCGCCAATCCGGTAGCACGCCCCTGCCCCGCCTCGGCTGGGCGCTGGCGGCATCCTTCGCGGCCGTAACTGTGGCGCTCGGACTCTATTCGTCACAGCTAAACGAGCGAATCGACAATCTCCAGGCACCGAGCGCCGGAATTCCAGTGGTCACGCTTTTTGAACAGCGCAGCCTGCTTCCGGAACCCGCCGACTCCACGCTTCAACTGACCGGCCATAAGGGGCCGGCACTACTGGAGATCGATGTTTCCGGCTATTCGCACGCATCTTTCCAGCTCGAGCTCGTACGCGACGAAGGAAACCTGATCTGGGAAGCGCAGACTCCGGACGAACGCGGTTATCTCACCGTAATGTTGCCGGAAGCTGGGGAGCTAAAATCGATCGTCGTCCGTTCTCCAGGCGGTCAAACTTTGAAGTCCTACAAATTGAGGGAGCACTAAGCCATGTTGAAGCATGTATACACCGCGTCAGTCCTGGCGCTGATAACGTTCGCCACTAGTGTCGACGCACAAGACCCGGCCCTGGTCGGGTTCGACTGGGAAGTCACTTTCTGCACGAGCGCCAACGCGTCCAGTCCATGCACCGACGTCCGCAAACCAAAGCCGGGATCGCGACTCGGTATTCACTTCAAGGACGGTCTTCAGTTTCGTTTCTCGACACCGGTTCCCGAGGGGTTCCTACGACTCGCCGGCCGCTCACTGGACTTCGATCTGGACGAGAACCCGCCACGCGTTGCCATCACGTTTCTCGACTACGGGGAGGACGGTAATGAAGAAATGAAGACGGCGATCATCTCTGCCCTGCATATCGATGGAGCACCGGAAGGCGAGGAACTGAACGAATGCGTAGAGTACTTGCGACAGCGCTTTGGTCAGGGATTCTCCGAGACACAAGCCCAATCGGAGTGCGAACGAGATTCCCTGGTCTACTGGCAGATTCTGCCCGGAGATCACACCACTTTTGTTGAAGTCGACTGGGGCGAAATTCAGCCCTACGGGCCACCGGGAAGCGGACACGGTACCGGCAGCGACGGCGGCGGGCAATCGAATTGATTGCGAGAACGAGCGCATATAAGTTCGGAGCATGTAGCGAATTGTCGGGCGCTAATTCCGGCATCCGATACTGATAGGCTCAGTTTTTGCTGACCGATAAACTCGATAGAAGACTAGTTGCTACAACTACAGAAGGAGCGATCCATGATCTTGAGAAGAACCATTCTTACCATAGGGCTTTTGCTGGCAGTACTTTCACTACCAGTTCATGCCCAGTCTCAGACGACTGAGCTCTTTGGCCAAACTTGGCATATCATCGGCTGCAACAAGCTGTCAGGTGGCCTTTGTGAGGAACAACTTGAGAACCCTCTTATGCCCGGCGACATGATCCAGGTCGATCGGCTCTCATCAGGACTAGTATCTTTTATCATTGTTGACTACGACACTCAGGGAAGCGCCCAAGTGCACTCTCTGGACGGGATGCTGCACAATCCTCAGCAATCAGACGAAGCCCAAGAGATTCGAGTCAGGTTTTGGGACCAACCGAACGGGAGCAGCACCGGAGAATGGAAGGAGCTTACCATTCATTCTCTGAGCAACGACGCCGAATCATGTGAGTCGGATTTGGCTCAGTTTTGGGGGTCCGAACCACCCGAAGAGATTCTCTTCAGCACTTGCAAGAACTCTTCGGGCCATAGAGTCTATTGGCGTGTAAATACCCTCGGAATCGGCGAGCCCGTTGAAATAAGCGGCCCCCCGGGCGATGGGCATGGCACTGGCAGCGATGAGCCGCAAAACTGATGAAATGCAAGCAGCTCTGCGACCATCACTCCTTGCGGTCGCGCTCGCGCTGTCTGAAGGTGGCTGGTCTGTAGAGAATCAAGGCTTCGAACTCCAGCCCGCAGGCTTGTTTGAATCCACCGCGCCCTGCGTTCAGATACAGAACCAGGGCGTGGACATTATCGCAGAGTACATAGATGACTACGGAGAGCTGCAGCGTCGAGCGGGAAGCTGGCTTGGCCGCCATGGCCGATACCTGCTTCCCCCACCGGAAGCTGCTACCCACGCTATCCGATTTCGCGCTCTCGAAGACGTCGAGATCAGCGAAGCCGATGTCCAGATCTCTACCTGCCCCGAGGATCTTCCGCGCGACGGAATAGCGGGGCTGGCGTCGGCGATCGACCAGAGACTCGCTGCATACTTTGGCGACGAAAGCCAGAGAGGGATCATCGTCGATGACTTTGGAGCCGCCATTGATGCCTTCGAGCGCAGCGAACACGACGTCTGGTTGGCCATCGCAAGCTACGAACTGGCGGACCTGCTCCGGGCCAGGGATAGGCTAGAAGAAGCTGCCGAGCTTTTTCTGAGAGCGAAGGATCTCTTCGTCGTCCTGGGCGACGGATTCGGGCAGGGATCGGCCACCAACGGTCTGGGACTGGTGGCGCTGCAGAATGGTCGACTACATGAAGCCGGTGTTCACTTCGAGCAGGCGTTGTCAATATTCATCGAACTGAATGATCGACACCACGTTGCCGCCATCAACAACAACCTGGGGCTACTCGAGATGCGCCGGGAAAGGCTTCTGCCAGCAGCCGAGCATTTCGAGATTGCGCTGAGTATCCTGCAAGGCCCCGTCGACCTTCGCGACATCAAGCCCACTGTCGAACCCGACGTGGCAATGGACGGCGCTGCCGAGTTGACCTGGGCACTCAACACCCTCAACAACCTGGCAATCGTGCGCCGCAAGCAGGGCGCGGTGGCGCTGGCCGAACGCTACTGGCGCAACCTGCTGGCGCTGGAAGGTCACGTGGACCGTGCGCGGACCGGCGCCGAGGCCAGGCACAATCTGGCAGGCCTGCTGATCCGCCAGGGCCGGCTGGACGAAGCCCTGCCGATCCTCTCTCGGGCCATGGAACTATTCGACGCCGACGGCGCGCGTCGCTGGATGAGCGAGGTTCGCGTCCGTCTCAGCCAGATCTACTTCCATCTCGGGGATATCGATGCCGCCCTGCATTTCGCACACGAAGCGGTCGAGCTCAAGCCTGAGGATCTCGACGCCCGCCTACGCGCCCTGCGCAACCTGGCCGACCTCGAGCAGGAACTGGCCGACTTTCCGGCAGCCATCGCGGCGATCGACAACGCGCTGGCCCTCATCGCCGATCGCCCGGACTCGCGCCAGCATCTGATGCTGGAGAGCCGGCGGGCGCACGTAGCATTACTCGCCGGAAGCCCTGATCGCGCGATCGAGACTCAAGGTGCCGTCCGCAACGCCATGGCTGAATTCGGCCAGCCGGGCGAATCAGCCATCGTGGCCTACCGCCTGGGCGTGGCGCTGATCGCCGACGGCCGCCACGACGAAGCCCGCCGAATACTGCACGATGCCCTGTCGGTCTTCCGCGACACACAGCGGGTCTTTCACGAACTGCTGACCCTGGATGCCCTCCTCGAGCTGCCCGCCGGTGGCGACGCGGCCCGCCTGGAGACTAGCACGCAGGCCTTTGATCGGGCCCTGGCGCTGCGCGGGCAATCCCTAGGCAACGTCCGCCGGTTGGGGATGTCGGCGACGCTCGGGCGCATCGACGAAAGGCATATTCGCCTGCTCGTCGAAATGGACCGGCCGGAACAGGCCTGGGAATCCACTGCCCGCGTGCGGGCATCCGAAACCATCGACCTGCGTAGGGCCCATCGCCGCGGGCTGAAGCGATCCGACCGGCGTCGCCTGCTCGACCGGCACGGCGCGTTGATGACGCAGTTGCACGAGCGGCGACTCGTCGGTGCTGGCGACAGAGACGAACCGGACGAACAGGAGCTGCTGCTGGCCATCGACCGGCTCGAAACCCGCCTGCGGCAGCTCGAAGGGAGGGGCCCGGAAGGCGCGCGGACATCGCTTGCCGCGGTCCGCTCGCGGCTTGAAGCGCATCAGCTGCTTCTCACGTTCTATCTGATGGAGGATAGAAGCTTTCTCTGGGCCATTTCGTCCGAGCGGTCCCGGATGTTCGAGTTGCCCGGTTCCGGGCGGATCGAAGCACTCGTATCGGATCTGCTGGCGCGCCTGCGCCACCCCCGCCAGGCCGTCGGCGCCATCGGCCGACTGGCCGGTGAGCTGGGCGGGATGCTCGTCGAACCGGCCTCCGAAATGATCGCTCGCTCCGACGAATTGCTGATCGAGCCGCACGGCAACCTGCAGGGCCTGCCGTTCAGCCTGCTCGTCAACGACGGCACGCCGCTCGGCAAGCGCCTCGCCCTGCGCCGCATCGCCGCGATGGACAACGCCTTACCCGCTTCGCCGGCAAGCTTTGGCGCCAAACCCAGGATGATGCTGGTCGCCAATCCCGGCTGGCAATCCGGCGGGGCGCCGGCCAGCTCGCTGCCGGAACGCAGCCTGGCGAGGCAACTCATGCGAGGCGGCCTGCTTGCCCGGCTACCGGGCACGCAGCGCGAAGCGCAATTGCTCGGAGAGCTCGATCCCGCCGCGGTCGACGTGCGAATCCGCACCGGGCGCACGGCGTCGCGGCAGTTTCTGCTGGCAGGCGGCCTCGGCGGCTACTCCCTGGTCCACATCGCCACGCACGGCTTGGTCGACCTGCACTACCCGGAACTATCCGCGCTGCTGCTGGCCAACGAAAACGGTCCCGGCCCTTCGCTGCTGCGCCCGATGGAAATCGCCGAACTTTCGCTCGATGCGCAGCTGGTCGTCCTCAGCGGCTGCGAAACCGGCACCGGGCCGGTGCCGGCCGGCGGCGGCGCACTCAGCCTGGCCCGCCCGTTCATGGTCGCCGGCGCGCGCAATGTACTGAGCACGCTGTGGAAGATCGACGATGCGCGCACGGCCGAGTTCATGCAGGTCTTCTATCGCCACCTGCTGATCGAGGCGCAATCACCGGCCGGGGCGCTGGGCGCAGCGCAGCGGCACATGCGACAGCATCGCGAGACGGCCCATCCCTACTACTGGGCGGGCTTCGTACTGACCGGCACCTCGCTGGATGACTGACACGCCATAACGGTGAGAGAACTCGCGCTCTGGCGGCAGTACACGGGCAAGACCATCGCATGCCGACGACCGATGCCCGATCGCAGACCAACCCCGCAAGCTCAAGGCAACGCACCCGTTGCTTCGCGCGCGGTCGCGATCGGCAAGTCCGGCACCGGAATCTTCAGCGAAAGCCAATTGGCGTTGGCGCCCTGCCCTGCGTGGGCCCGAAATGACCGAACCCGCGACTCTCCCTGACTGAGAGGTTTCCAGGGCTCTCCCAGCAACGCCCGAAGTGCACCGCGCTTCGGGCGTTTTACTTGCCGCTGATCGCGGGGCGGCTCGACACGCGCTTGTGCCAGGCCTTCAGCGCCGCGGCATCCTCGGGGAGCTGCATCTTCATGCCGCGCAGCCCGAAGTCGATGGTCACCAGCGCGGTGATGTCGGCCACGCTGAAATCGTTGCCGGCCACATGGTCCCGACCGGAGAGCATGTCGTCGAGGTCATTCATGAACCACTCGAAACGCTGCCGACCGCGCTCGGCCAGTTCCCGAATCTGCGCCACCGGACGGCGCCCCGGCAGCGCATGATCCTTCATGCCCCCGACCGCGTTCCGGAACCCCTCCATCACGGCCAGCATGCCGTTCATCTCGACCCAACGGTCGCGATCGTCGATCAGGGCACGTTCTTCCGGCGTGGTTCCCAGCAGTGGCGGCTCGGGTTGTAGCGCCTCGAGATAGCGGCAGATGGCCGCGCAGGAACTCAAGCAAGTACCGTCATCGAGTTCGAGTAACGGCAGGGTGCAGTCGGGATGAAGCGCCGCGAAGGCGTCGCTCATGTGCTCGCCCTTGCGCATGTCGACAAGGACCTGCTGGATCTCCAGGCCCTTCTCGGCCAGGAAGAGATGGACCCGGCGCGGACTCGGGGCTTCGGGGAATGTGTGCAGTTTCATATTGTCATCCTAACGGTCTTGTTCGGCACTCAGGGATCGACGCTGTGGCTGAACTGGAATTTACCATCCATTTGGTCAACGCAAATCCGGCGGCGCTCGAACAAGCCGAGGAACGGCGGCCTCATCTTCTCCTCCTCGGCTCTCGACTCCAGACGGCAGCGCGTGTCGTGTTCCTTCCGAATCGCCGATTGGATGAGCTCGTCCAGTGCCCTGCGGGCCGCCTCGTCGGGGCGCTCGGGTGCTTCACCCGCCGCTTCCTCCAGGTGCTCCAGGGCCTGGGCAATGCCGCCATCCCACTGCTGCACGTGCCGCCAGGTCTGGCCGAACTCACTCAGCGCCAGGCGCGGATCGGGCAGGCGATCGACCAGCGCCCTGGCCCGCTCCAGCTGCTCCGGCAGTCGCTCCAGCCCGAGCAGACCGCAGTCCGGATTGAAGTGCAGTCCGCGCGCCTGCATGTAGGCCACCATTCTCAGACGCCGGGTCACCGCCGTGCGGTGATCGGCGTGTTCGAGCCGCCTCGCCTCGGCGCGAAAGAGCGCCTCGGCCGTTCGATACAGCTTGGCGACCTGGGCCCTGGTGACGTCGCGACGCCTGAAGTCGCAGGCCAGGTGATCGAGCATTTCGATGATCCGGGTATCCAGCCAGACCGCCTGGCCCGCGCTGTTGTCGCAAGCACTCTGCAGCAATGGCGTGATGCGCCGCTTGGCATCGATCGTTTCCGACCGCAGGCTGGCCACGTCGAGCAGGCGGCTGTCGCAGGTGCGAAGCGCATCGCGCAGTTCGCGCCTGGCGACCGGATCATCTTCCCGCCCCTGGCGCTTGAGCCGGATGACGCGCTCCAGCGGCCCGGTGATGCGCTCGCGCGCTGCATGGTGCGACGCCCTGCGGCGCGCCTCCTCGGCCGGTGGAATGCAGTCGACCAGGGAGCCGTAAACGATTTCCCAGGCGGTGGTACCGCGGTTGGCAATGTCCTGCTCGAGCAGCAGTGTGTCGATCGGCGGCATTGCCACCTCCCGCCCCTTGAGCACCATCGGCATCGAACCGTCGCTGAGCCCGAGACTGGTGAACTTCCAGCTCGAATAATGGATCGAGGTGGGCAGGCCCTCGCCGCGCGGCAGGTTGTCGATGGCGCCCTCCCGCCCGAAATGGATCCCCGAGAAGTCTCCCTCGATCGCTCGCTCACCGCGCTGGAGCTCATCGATGTCGAGCGGGTCGAGAACCGGCCAGCCGTCCGTCCTTGCCCGCTGCTGGGCGCGAAAGGCGCCGCCGGGCAGGTTGAGCATATTCTCGGGCTTGAGGTCGGTGTGGGTGACGTCGTCGGCCAGCATCTCGTGCCCGTTCTGAAACAGGTTGGCCGCCATCCGCAGGCGATGGCTGAGCGGACAATCCTCGATCAGCCGCTTGCGCGCGTCGAGGTCAGAGAGCATGCCGCCGGCGCTCCAGTCGAGCACGGTCAGCATCAGCTTGTGCTCGAAATCGACCGTGACCCGGTGCAGAAGCGGCCCCAGGTTGCGCCTGAACAAGGCGCTCCAGTCTTCTCCCAGGGCCTTTCTCGCCGACGACGGGTCGCCGGGGCCGGCGGGCCTGACCGCACTGAGGGGGCTGGTCACCGTGGACAGGATTTCCTCGGCCAGTTCGGGATGGGCGCAGGCCTGGGCCAGCAACGCCGGCGCCTGCACGCCGTGAACGTACTGATGCGCCTGGATCAGGCGGACCAGGTCGCCCACCGTCTCGAACGGCACGGCCTTGACCACCAGTCGATGCCCTTCGTTGCGATAGACCGCCACGTTGCGGTGCGATCCCATCACGCGAGGCCCGCCGTCGGCGCCGCGTTCCACCCGGTAGGTCAGCCCCTTGATGACGAATGATGCGTGGTTGTGAAAGTAGGCTTCGCACTCGCCCGGGCCGCCCCATATTCGCTCCTCGGCATTGCGGCGCCAGGAGCTTCGCGCCAGGTCGGACAGCCGTTCCCGGGCAGCGGCGTCGACGTGCTCGCGGAAACGACGCTCGAAAGCGTTGCCCGGCGCGAGAAACCGCACCCGGCCGTTCGCGGCTCGAAACGGAATGCCGCGCGTGGTGCCCACGAACACGCTGGTGACCGACTGGCTGTGGCTGCCGTCGTCGTGACGATGGGGCCGAACCGACAGCCGAAGGGCGAACGGTCCCTGCCGCGGCAGCTGCTCGCCGGGATGAAAATTCTGCATCGCCGACTGGAAGCGGCTTCGGCCGGAATCGGGAAGGCGGGCACGGGTGCGCAGGTTGTGGTCGAAATACTGGATCGCCGAGAGGAGATCGCGGTCGCTGCCGCCCGAGTCGGGCAGGAAGTAGTCCCGCCACCAGGCGCCCAGGTCCCGGTTGCAGTCGCTTTGCGCCTGCATCAGGCCGAAAATCTTGCGGAAATAGGCCTCGCGCAGGGCATCGTCGCCCCGAACGGCCTCGACGCTGTGCCAGCGCCGGTCAAGGTAGAGCGGATCCTCGATGCGGGCAAACAGGCGCGTACGCCCCAGGTTCAAGCGGTAGGCGACATCGCGCGAAGAGAGGTAGCGAAACTCCAGCTCGACATAGGTCACGGCCAGGTTGTCGGTCGGAAAAATCCGGCGCGGACGGGCCTCGAGGTCGGCAAAACCGGCCGTTCCCAGGGCCGAGTCGTCCTCGCCCGTGCGCTGTTGCACCAGGGGAATATGCGGAGCCCGACGCGCGAACGCAGCAATCAAGGCGCTTTCGCGCCGCCGAACGCGCTGCAGGGTCGACTCGCCCAGTTCCCGATCCTTGCGGGTGAACGAGAACAGGGGTGTCAACAATTCGGCGCTCAAGTCGGATTCTTCGGGTGCTGGCAGACCGGACAGTGATAGAGCCGGCGGCTACTGACGGTGACACGCTCGATGGGCGAGTCGCAGGCAAAGCATACCTGACCGTCACGGTTGAAGACGAAGTGGCGATAGTCGCGCCGGTGCCAGCCGGCCTGCTCGAGCTCGCGGACGCGCTGCGGATCGTTGGTCAGCCCGCCGGTATCGACCGAGCGCCACATCAGGGTGTGCGCGGCCTCAGCCAGGCCGGACAGCGCGTTGTCGTCCAGGTCGCGGGGCCGCAGCCGCCAATCCAGGCCGGCAACGTGCAGGATCTCAGAGCGCAGGTAGTTGCCCACGCCGGCCAGGAACCCCTGGTCGAGCAGCAGGTGGCCCAGGCGCTTGCGCGCGAAGCGCGCCTGCCCGATCCATTCGACCACGCGCTCGACATCGGCACCGCTGGAGAGAATGTCCAGGCCGGCGCGTGCAATGAAGGGATGCTCACCGAGCCTGCCGGCTTCGATGACTTCGATTTCCGACGCGCTGTAGAGCAAGGCCGAGCGCTCCTCGGTCGACAATGCCAGGCGCAGTTGCCGATTGGTGTCGGGCCGGCGGCCGGCCTCGGCGAACAGCCAGCGGCCGTAGAGCTGGTTGTGGGTGTAGATGGTGGTGCCGTCGGCAAAGCGCAGCAGCAGCGCCTTGCCGAGCGTGTCGACCGACTCAAGGGACTGCCCGGCCAAGCGCTCCGACCAGTGCTTGAGCCGATCGAAGGCGAACCAGACTTCGCTCAGGGCATGATCGCCCAGAACCCCGGCCACCTTGCGGGCCGTCAGGTACATTTCCGGCCCCTCAGGCATGGAAGCGCTAGAGCCCCAGCGCCACGACCAGCGCCGCCAGCGCGGCCAGACCGAGCGCCGTGATGGTCAGCCAGCGAATCATGGAACGCCGCGCCGCATCGGCGCCCTCGCCCTCCAGGCGCTGAAACTCATGGTCATTGAGCGCGGTGCTGGCGCGATGAGACGGATCTTCGAGCAAGGCCTCGGCGTCCTCCGCCTGCTCCGGGAGCACGGCCCAGAGCGCGGCCCGGAACCGGCCCTGGTGAGCCAGGTTCAGGCGCAGCGAGGTCATGTCGGTCACGTGCGTGGCAATCCCGCGCGAACGCAGGAAGGCAGCGCGCTCTTCGGCTTCCGAACGCGTGGCGTACTTGGCGATCATTTGCATGCCAACAAGCTACCATGACCGCTTCAGCAACGGGAGCCACCCATGATCAC
Source organism: Wenzhouxiangella indolica (assembly GCF_042310355.1). Taxonomy (NCBI): domain Bacteria; kingdom Pseudomonadati; phylum Pseudomonadota; class Gammaproteobacteria; order Chromatiales; family Wenzhouxiangellaceae; genus Wenzhouxiangella; species Wenzhouxiangella indolica. Next base: position 76,749 of record NZ_JBHJMR010000009.1, read on the forward strand.
CCTGCATCACCTGGAACATTCACGTTCCCAACGCATCCTCTGGCTGCTCGAGGAGCTCGGCGCCGACTACGAGGTGCAGCGCTACCAGCGTGACCCGAAAACCAGCCTCGCGCCGCCGGAGCTTCGCTCGATTCATCCGCTCGGCAAATCACCCGTCATCACCGACGGCGAACGGGTGCTGGCCGAGTCGGCGACCATCATCGAGTACCTCGCGCGCAGCTACGGCGGCGGCAAGTGGGCGCCGTCACCCGACGACCCGAGCTACTGGCAATTCAGCTACTGGATGCACTACGCCGAGGGCTCGCTGATGCCCCCGCTGCTGCTCAAGCTGGTGTTCACCAAGGTCCGCACCGGCTCACCCCTGTTCGTTCGCCCGGTCGCGGCCGGCATCGCCGCCCAGGTGGACCGGACCTTCACCGACCCGCAGATCCGCACACACTTCACGTTCGTCGATGCGCATCTGGCCGAACACGAATGGTTCGCCGGTGAATCGATCACGGCGGCCGACATCCAGATGAGCTTTCCGCTGGAGGCCGCGACAGCCCGCGGCACGGTCGATGAAACGACCTTTCCGCACATCTTCGAATACGTGCGGCGATTCCAGGCCCGGCCCGCCTACCAGCGCGCGCTCGAAGTCGGCGGTGACTACGACTACGGACCGGCCTGAGCGCTCTTGCCCGGCTGCCCGGCCTAGTGTACCCCGTCACTCACCTTATAACTTATAGAGCGCCGGTTCCAGCCGATCGATGATGCGGTGGATGACGCAGACGTCATCGACCATGGTCTCCACGCCGTCCACCAGCCGCGATTCCCTGGCCAGGACATGGCCCACGTCGAGAAAGGGCCGGGCGCGTTCGGTCTTGATCGGGCCGAGCGCCCGACCGACTTCATAGCGGCTGAGGGAAAAATAGAAGCTGTCGTACTTGAATCCGGCAGCCAGCGCGGGCCGGTTGTTGACCTGGCGCCCTTCGCCCGCGTTTATGGCCAACAGGGCCCGACGCCATTCCGGCGTGAGCACGGCCTCGACCTGCGATGAATCGAGCTCGGCGCCACGCTCCGGGGTGACCAGGAAGGTTTCGTCGAACTCGGCATCGCCGGTCGGGATGGTCTTTGGCGTGAGTTTCTTGATGAACCAGCCGAAGTTGGGCCGGATGCTGAAACCGGGATCGACGCTCATCGGCAGCTCCACGCGGCCAAGCAGCCCATGGAACACCGTACTCGTGCTGTCGTTGCTGTCCTTGTCGCGGCTGACGCGCTCGAGCGTGGCATGCACCATCTCGAAGCGGGTCTGATGGTGTCGACCGCGAATCAAGTGGGCCAGGTCCGCGCGCGACCAGCTGCCGACCAGGTCGAGCGCATCGAACGGCGCGACGAAGTCATGGGAGTCGAGTGCGTTGCGGTACTCGAGATCGTCACTGATCGACTCGCACACCAGCGGCACCAACTCCTTTTGGGCGGCGGCCGACCAGCGCTTCTGCGCGCGCTGAAGCAGGACGAGACCGGCAACGAGGGCGAGGATCAGCGGTACGAGCGCCAATCCGAATCCGGCATCGGTCAACAGCACGACCAGCGCTAAAATCACGGCAGCGGCGGCTATCAGCGCCAGGTTGCGAATCAGGCGCGCGCGAGACCTTTCGCGCTCTTGCTCAACGGCATCGATACGGGGTTGAATCCGCTCGATCAGTTCAACGACATCGATCTTCGGCGTCGCGCTCATAAAATCCTCCCGGTTGTTTCAATCCCAATTGCGAAAGATATGGCTGTCGGCCCGCCCCGTTTCCCGCTTGCGCCGCTCGGCTGCCTGCTCGCGACGGTGCTCGGCCAGGTGAGCGGCCACGTCGATGACGATCTTGAGCACGACCAGCAGCGCCAGTGCATAGAGCGGCTCGCCCAGCCAGCTCACCAGAAAACCGCCGCCGACAATGGTGACGTGCAGAATCATCACCCGCCGGTACGGCGCGACCATCAAGTCCTTCCCGCTCGTGCGCCGGTACTCGCCATCGCCGAGAAAATTCATCACGTACGAGGCACCGTGGCTGACCAGCAGCGCCAGCAACGGAATCCACAGCCCGAGCGCGTGGCCGCCGTCATGGGCCTCCGGCCGGAACACCGTCATGACAAACGCTCCGTGAACCAGGGTAAACAGGCCGTAGTGAAAGCAGAAAAAGGGCATGAGCAACCACACGCTGCCGTCCCCGTTGCGGCGATAGACCGTCACGAAGCGCGCCAGCGTGTAGAGACCGATGATCAGGTTTTCGGCCCAGAACAGCAGCAGGATTTCATAGACCGCCCAGCCGAAGTAGAAGACGCCTGCAAGGGGCACCAGGTTGGCGGCGACCAGCAGCAGGGCCGTCAGATGCGCGCGTTTGTCGAGCAATGGCCTTTCCGGAATGGTTCCAGGACTCACTTACGACAACTACGCAAGTTTCCTGCCACTGCTCGGTGGCGCACACGCTGTCCGACGAGGCCCTTGCTATCATGCAGGCACTTCCCGTCGGAGAAACAAGCCATGAACCGCCTTTCGCTCACCCTTGCGACCTTCGCGCTGACCTGGGCTGCATGCATCGCATCGGTTTCGGCCCAGGACACCGGCAAACCCATCCTGCACGGCAAGCACTGGGTGGCGGTAACCGGCAAGCCGCTGGGCGCGACGGCCGGGGCGCGGATGTTCCACCAGGGCGGCAATGCGGTCGATGCCGCCGCGGCCATGCTGGCCGCCACCGCCACCATGTGGGACACGCTCGGCTGGGGCGGCGAGACGCAGGCCCTGATCTACAACCCCGAAACCGGCGAAGTCATCGGCGTCAACGGCGTCGGCGTCGCCCCCACCGGCGCCACGCCCGAGTTCTTCCGCGAGCAGGGCATGCAGTACCCGCCGGAAAACGGTCCGCTGGCCGCGGTGACACCCGGCACCCCGGGCAGCCTGATGGTGATGGTGGCCGAGTACGGCAAGCTCAGCCTGGCTGACGTGCTGGCCCCGGCCATCGAGATGGCCGACGGCTACCCGATCGAGAAAGCCCAGGCGGACAACATGGAACGTCGGCGCGAAGTGCTCGCGCAATGGCCCGCATCGCGGAAAGTCTTCCTGCCGAACCACGACCCGGACGACCCCGACCAGCGCGCGGCCCCGCGCGAGGGCGAAATCTTCGTCCAGGAGGACCTGGCCGAGACCCTCCGGAAACTGGTCGAAACCGAGCAGCAGGCCCTGGAAGAGGGCAAGAGTCGCGAGGAGGCCATCTACGCCGCCTACGACCGCTTCTACACCGGCGACATCGCTCGCGAGATCGTGCGCGCCACGCGCGAGGCCGGCGGGCTGTTCACGCTGGAAGACCTCGCCGACTGGGAGGTCAAGCTCGAAGAACCCGTGACCACCGACTACCGCGGCATCGACGTCTACAAGCTGACCACCTGGACGCAGGGCCCGGTGATGCTGCAGGCGCTCAACATCCTCGAAGGCTTCGACCTCAAGGCGATGGGCTACAACTCCCAGCGCTACATCCACACCCTCTACCAGGCCATGAACCTGGCCTTCGCCGACCGCGATTTCTACTACGGCGACCCCTACATGCCGCCGGATGAGCCCGTCGAGGGGCTGCTGTCGAAGGAATACGCGGCCGAGCGCCGCAAGCTGATCCGCGACGACCGTAACCTGACCGACTACCTGCCGGGCGACCCGTACCAGTTCCAGGACGGCGACAATCCCTTCGAAGAACTTCGCCAGAGCTGGCAGCTCGTCCCTCCGGATGCCGAGGCCGAGGGCGAGGAAGGCTTCCAGCAGGCCAGCACCCTGTCCTTCGAGGAAGGCTTCCGCGCCGGCACCACCGCCATCCAGGCCGCCGACGCCGAGGGTTGGGTCGTTTCCGTCACGCCTTCGGGCGGCTGGGTGCCGGCCTTCATCGCCGGCGAGTCGGGCATCGGCCTGAGCCAGCGCATGCAAAGCTTCGTGCTCGACAAATCACTCAACCCCTACAACGTGGTCGAGCCGGGCAAGCGCCCGCGCGTGACGCTCACGCCCTCGATGGCACTGAAAGACGGCAAGCCGCTGATGGCTTTCTCCGTCCAGGGCGGCGACACCCAGGACCAGAACCTGCTGCAGTTCTTTCTCAACATGGTCGAATGGGACATGAACGTGCAGCAGGCCGCCGAGGGCAAGCAGAACATCATGAGCTACCAGATGCAGAGCAGCTTCGGCGCCCACCAGGCCGAGCCGGGCCGCATCGAAGTGCCACGCTCGCTCTCGCCCTACACCACCGGCCAGTTGCGCAAGATGGGCTACGACGTCGATCGGGTCGATCGCGTCTACAACCCCACCCAGGCCATCTGGTTCGACTTCGAGAACGGCACCATGCAGGGCGGCGCCAGCGACTACGGCGAGGACTACGGCATCGCCTGGTAGGAATACAACGTTCGGATCTCCCCAACCGGCATCCAACGACCTTCCCATCGCCGTGCTTGTCTCACCCGCACCTCGAGTTCGGGTGAGGCGACCGCTATCGGATGGCTTTCGAATCACATTCCCCATCGGCTACATGGCCGACCGCCACGGCAATATCCATCATCCGAAGGTCGAGCCCGACGAGAAGGTCAAGCCCGACGATGCATTGGAAGCCGCGGTGCATTGGCTGGAAAGCCAGCCGGACTGCGCCCGATAGGGCAGACCATCACGGCATGTCCCTCGGCCCGGCCGCGCCTGGAAGGCAGTCGTCGAGTCGCCGCCGCCGTATAATCGCTCGACCAACAATATCCCGAGGGACACCGGAATCATGAACAGAGCCATTACAGCGATCGCCGCCGTGCTTTTGAGCAGCGGGCTGGCCGCCCAGCAGGAGTTTTTCTCCGAGTCGGGTGAATTCAGCGAAAACGGCGACCCGTCCGCCAACCGCCACACGATTGCAGTCGAAGCCGGCAAGACGGTCGAAGTCATCGTCATCGGCGAAGGCGTCGACACCGTGGTCAACGCCACACTGCCCAACGGCGACACGCTCGTCAACGACGATTACCAGGACATCAACGCCGGTTTCGTGCGAACGTTCGAGCAGGGCGGCGAAGTGGAGATCGTCGCGTCCGCGCTCATGGGCGGCTCCGGCAGCTATCGCGTGGTTGCACGCACGCTGCCCTCACCGGGCACGATCGAAATCGGCCAGACCGTCGAAGGACAGCTCGACGACGCGTCCGGCGGCGGCGATCGTTACCAGCTGGTCGGCTCGGCCGACACGCGGGTGGTCATCGACCTGAAGTCCTACGACTTCGACGCCTTCCTGACCGTCGTCGACTCCGAGGGCAACGAGCGAACGGACGACGACGGCGGGGACGAGGGCCTCAACAGCCGCCTGTACCACCAGTTCGAAGCGGACGGCGAGACCATCACCATCACGGCCGGAACGTTCGGATCGAGCACCGGCCGCTACCAGCTGAGCGTTACCGAACTGTCCAGCGAAGCCGCTGCGCAATACGACGGACGCCTGGACAACGACTCGGCGCGCGCCTACAACGGTAAGCGCTACGAAAGCTTCGAGTTCGAGGGCGAGGCCGGCGAGACGCTGACCATCGAGCTCAAGTCGAACGCCTTCGACGCGATGCTCTACGTCTCCAGGCCCGACGGCAGCAACCTGGTCAGCGACGACGACGGCGGCGACGGCACCAACAGCATGGCCGTCACCACCCTGCCGGAAACCGGCACCTACACGATCCACGTCACGAGCCTGGCCGACAGCCAGGGCGAGTTCGAGCTGACGATCTTCAAGTAGGCCGGCACCTTGGTCAGCCCGAACGCGAAGGGCTGACCAATGGCACACGACAACGAGTGCCGGAACGAATACGCTCCCGGACTGCATCCGAGTGGAGAAGTTGCATGCTGAGTTTCGAGGGCGTCGCCAAGGATTTCGCCGGTGTCCGCGCCGTGGACGCGCTGTCGTTCGCGGTCGATGCCGGGGAGATCTTCGCCATGCTGGGGCCCAACGGCGCCGGCAAGACCACCAGCGTGCGCATGATCATGGGCCTGATCGAGCCCGACGCCGGCCGGATCGAACTCGCCCCGGCGCTGCTCGACCACGGCCGGCTCGACCGCCGGCGCCTGGGCTACCTGCCCGAGGAACGCGGGCTCTACCAGGATGCCACCGTGCTCAAGTGCCTGCTCTACCTCGCCTCGCTGCGCGGCTGCGGCCCCGAGCAGGCGCGCCCGCGCGCCCTGGCCTGGCTGGAGCGCCTCGAACTGGCCGAGCGCGCCGACGACAAGGTCTCGAGCCTGTCGAAGGGCAACCAGCAAAAGGTGCAGTTCATCGCCTCGATCCTGCACGAGCCGCGCCTGGCCATTCTCGACGAACCCTTCTCCGGCCTCGATCCCATCAACCAGGAACGCATGTGCGCCTGGATCCGCGAGCTGCGCGACGAAGGCATGACCATCCTGCTCAGCGCCCACCAGCTCCAGCTGGTCGAACAGATCGCCGATCGCATCCTGCTGATCCACCAGGGCCAGGCGAGGCTGTGCGGCACGCTGGATGAAATCCGCAGCCGCACGGCCTCCGCCAGCCGGCTGGTCATCGACTACGCCGATCCCGTCGCCCCCGAAAGCCTGCACGCTTCGGCCGGCGTCGCAAAGGTCGAGCCGGTCGACGAACGCCGCATCGAAATCCAGCTCGACGACGATGCCGAACTCGGCGACGTCCTGGCCGATCTCGCCCGCGCCGGGCGCCTGACCGGACTGACCACGCTCACGCCCAGCCTGCACGAGATCTTCATCCGCAACTTCGGCGGGTCCGGCGACGGCCCGGCAAGCACCAACACCAGGGAGGGCCAGTCATGAGCGATCGCCTGATGCTGGTTCGCACCGTCGCGCGCTGGGAGTTCAAGCGCTTCTTCAAGCTCTCCGACATGATCAAGGGCACGATTTTCATGCTGATCTTCGGCGCGCTGGGGGGCACCGTGGCCACTTATCTCGGACGCGATGCGCTCAGCGTTCCGGATATCGCCGTAGTCGAGACCGGACCGTTCGAACTGGCGGACCTGGACAGCCCGCGCCTGAATTTCCTCGACCGGCGCGACGCCGACCGGGACAGCCTGATCCAGATGCTGGAAGAAGAGGAGATCGGCGGCATCCTGTCGATCGAATCCACCGACCAGGCCCGCCTGATTGCCGCCGGTGACCGGCCGTGGCGCTGGATTCTGGAGGAGTTTCTGCAGGACGCCCGCACCGGACTGATGCTGACCCGCCTCGACATCGACGAGGCGACCTACCGTCAACTGACCGGCGAGATGGCGCTCGCAACCGAGTTCCGCAGCCAGCCACAGGCAAGCCGCGCCGACCGCATCGTCGCCGGCGTGGCGATCGGCCTGGTCCTGATCGCGGTCTTCATGGGCTTTGCCTACCAGTTCACCGCCATCACCGCCGAAAAGCAGCAGCGCATCACCGAACAGGTGGTCTCGGCGATTTCGCCGCAGACATGGATCGACGGCAAGATCCTGGGCATTACCGGCATCGGCCTGGTTTACGTCGTCTACTACGCGCTCATCTCCCTGATCGGCGCGACCATCCTGACCTGGTTCGGGGCACCGTTCGCGGCCGGGCTGGAACTGGTCGACCCGTTCCTGCTGGCCCTGTTCGTCGTCCTCGCCCTACTCGGCATCCTGATGTGGAACGCCTTCCTGGCCGGCGTGGCGGCCACCATCGACGACCCCAACACCTCGCAGAAGGCCGGCTGGATGATGCTGCCCCTCCTGCCCGTCGGGCTGGCGTTCTTCACGCTCGTCAATCCCGACAGCGCACTGATCCAGTTCCTCGGCGTGTTCCCGCTGACCAGCTACGCCGTCCTGCCGGCCCGCATGGTCATGACCAGCGTGGCGTGGTGGGAGATCGCGCTTGCCCTGCCACTGCTTGCGGCGACGGCATGGCTGTTTCGGCGCGCGGCCGGCAAGATATTCGCTGCCGGCATGATGATGTACGGCAAAGAACCGAGTTACGCGGAAATGTGGCGCTGGTTCTGGAAGAGTTGAACGGCTGCACCGAACACGCCTGACGGTTGTTCCGTTGGGCAAGCGCGACCGGCACCAGGTGGCCGGGTCGGGCTGGTGCAGACGAGTCGTGCATAATGGGTTTTTCAGGATGCTCGACGCTCCCGGGGAGAGCGGCCCGCAATGAGCCACGACCGACGCGACGACGACCGCACCCGACTCGATGAGGCGGCTACCCACGCACAGCGCGGGGACGCGGGTGGCATCGAAGCAGGCGCGGCGGACGAAGAACTGAAGCTGCCGGGCTACCGCGTGATCGAGAAGCTCGGTAGCGGCGGCATGGGCCAGGTCTTTCTCGCCCAGCAGCTCGAACCGGTCGAACGCCAGGTCGCGATCAAGCTGATCCAGCAGAAGATCCGCAGCGCGACCAGCGAGGTTCGCTTCCTGGTCGAGCGCCAGGCGCTGGCGCAGATGCACCACCCGGCGATCGCGCAGATCTTCGAAGCCGGCACCAACCCCGACGGCTATCCCTACTTCGCCATGGAGTACGTGCCGGGGCAGACGCTGACGCAGTTCTGCACCCGCCACCGCCTGGGACTGCGCGAGCGCCTGGAGTTGTTCGTGCGCATCTGCCAGGGCGTGACGCACGCGCACCAGAAGGGCCTGGTCCACCGAGACCTCAAGCCCGCCAACATCCTGGTCGCCCGCGTCGACGACGTACCCCGCCCGAAGATCATCGATTTCGGCATCGCCGCCACCGAAAGCTCGGCCAGCGAGCGCCGTCACCAGGGCACCACCGGGACTCCGCTGTACATGAGCCCCGAGCTGTTCGACGAGACCGTCGGCATCGATATGCGCGCCGATATCTATTCGCTGGGCGTGATCCTGTGCGAGCTGCTCACCGACTGCCGCCCTTATCCTTCACAGCTGTTCAGGGAGACCGACACCCACGTCATCCGCCAGCGCCTGGCCGAACAACGCCCGGCAGCACCCTCACGCCTGCTCGAGTCCGACGAGGCCGATCTCGAGCACGCTGCCGAACATCGCCGCACCACGCCGGGGCGGCTCGTTCGCCAGCTCAAGGGCGACCTCGACGCCATCGCGCTCAAGGCCATCGCCCACGACCGCGAACAGCGATACGCCAGCGTGCCGGAACTGGCCGACGACATCCGCCGCTACCTGGCCCGTCAGCCGGTGCGCGCGGTCAACGGCGGCCGGCTTTACCACGCGCGGCGATTCGTGCAGCGCAACGCCCTGGCCGTGACCGCCGCCAGCCTGGTGACCCTGTCGCTGGCCGCCGGCCTGACCCTGGCGATCCGGGGCATGAGCGAGGCGCGCGAGCAGCAGCAGATCGCCGAGGCCCGATCGGCGGAGCTCGAACGCATGGTCGACTTCCAGCAGTCCATGCTCGGCGACCTGCAGCCGCGCGAGCTGGGCCAGAGCTTCGTCGACCGCCTGCGGCAGCAGCACGCGCAGTCGTTCAGCCACGACGCCGACGAGGAAACCGTGACAGCCGGCATCGAGGCCTTCGACCTGGCCGTCGGCCGGATAAACCCCACCGACCTGGCCCAGGACCTGCTCGACGAGTTCATGATGCAGCGCGCCATCGATAATGTAGAGACCGACTTCGCCGACGAACCGCGCCTGCAGGCCGACCTGTTCGAGACCGTGCGCGACATCTACTTCAACGCTGGAATGGTCGAGAACAGTCTGCCGTTGGCAAAGCGCGTGGTCGATCTGCGGCTCGACGCCCTGGGCCCGGCCGCCACCGATACCCTCGAGGCGCGCCGGCAGTACTACCGCCTGCTCTCCCGCCAGGCCGAGTTCGATGCCGCGCGCGCCCAGCTCGACGAAATCATGGCGCGACTCGACTCGGACAAGCCCGACCAGCTGCGCCTGCGCCACGCTGCCCACGACAGCCTCGCCAACCACCTGGTCCGCACCGGCGAGAACGAGCGCGCGCTTGAGGTCGCGCTGGAGAACATCGATCGCGCCGAACAGGAACTGGGGCCGCACCACGCCGACACCGTGCGCGCCATCAACACCCTGGGCTACGTCCACGCCCTGTCCGGCCGCATCGAGGAAGCACTGGAGCACTTCCGCGCCGCCGTCGAGCGCGCACGCGGCCACTTCGAGCCCCACGAAGATTCCTACTACAGCGCCCTGCTCAACGTTGGCGCCGCACTGAGCCACCTGGGCCGGTCCGAAGCGGCCCTGGAAGTCGAGCGCGAGGTTTACGACATCCTCTCAGGCCACTACGGCCGCCGCCACGACTCCACCCTGCGCGTGATGAACAACATGGCCGTCACGCTCATGGACCTCGACCGCTTCGACGAGGCCACGGCCATGATGCAAGACATCCTCCGGCTCACGCGCGAGGCCTGGGGCCCGCACAGCCCGATCACCCTGAGCTCCAGGCACAATCTCGCCCAGCTCTACATGCGCACCAACCGTCCGCAACGGGCGCTGGAGGAAATCGAGCCGGTCATCATCTGGCGCGAGCGGCTGCTCGGCAGGGGCCATCCCGATTCGCTCAGTGCGCGCGACCTGGCGGCCAGCGCCGCCCTGGAGGCCGGCCAGCCCGAGCAGGCCCTGGCCCACCTCGAACCTGCACTGGATGTCCGCCGAAGAGAACTCGAGCCCGGAGATCCCGAGCTACTGGACACCCTGCGCCTGGCCGCCGACATTCATCGCCAGGCAGGCGACTACAGCAGCGAAAGGATGTACCGGCAACAAGAGATCGATCAAACGGTGAATGACGAGACCGAGCCGAGCCCGGATAGCCTGGCATCGACAATCCGCTTGCTTGAGCTCTACCGACAGCACGGCCAAGCCGACCGCATCGAGAAACTGCAACCGGACATCGAAAGCTGGCTTGCGGAGGCCGGCCCGGAACTGGATGATCTGCGACAGCGACTTCAGAACCTCGCCGCTTCCGAAGCGTCGCCCAAATAATTTTTGCACGTCACCCCAATAAAGGTTGCCCGCACCCGTTTGGAGTAACGGGTGCGGGCGACACGCGCTTCGATCGATGCGGGCGGGGGAACCCGGGGACGATGCGTTTCACCCGACTGTGCGGCTGAATGCGCGTGTTTCTGGATGCTCCTTGCGAACATCCATTGCCAGAATGCCGCATCAGCAAGGACCCGTCCGTGCGCTATCGAACAAACACAGCAATATCCGGTCGCGTGGTGCACAACCTGACTGCAACGGGCCTTCCAAGGGACGCGCGCAACACCTTGGCACCAGAATGCCGAGAATGCTCGGGACGGATTTGACAAAAAAAATGCCCGCACTCGTTGGGAGGAACAAGTGCGGGCGCCACGTGCTTTGATCGATACGGGAGAGGGAGGCCCGGTCACGATGCCATTCATCCGACTGTGCGTCTGAATGCGCGTGGTAGTGGTTGCTCGTTGCGAGCAGCCGATGTCAGGATGCCTTAGTACGTAGCCGTCGTCAGTTCGCTAACGCACAGATTCAAAAGGCGGCTCCGGCGGCACAGTCCCAGCGTTCGGCTACACTATTCTCCAGCCGCCAGATGCTCGACGCGCAAATGAAACTCCATGTCTCCGCTGGAAACACTGGCCCACTGCCCTGTCCTGATCAACAGCTCCGGAGACATGGCGCTCTGACCCGACTCGACTTCGGCCATGACATGGACCTCCTGCTCACTGACCTCATTCACAACCAGCCCCAGGGCAACGCCGCTCTCGCCCGACGTACTCAGGGAACCCTCAGCACCCTCCTTGATCATTATCTGCGGCGAGGCCACCTCGGTTCCGGATTCCATGATTCTCATCTCAACAAGGAAATCCGGCGAATCGGCAGTGGCGTAGAACGCCAGGAAAAGAACCGAAAGGATTGCGGATTGGAACGTGATCGAGAACTTCATTTGATTCTCCTTCTTGGTGCTACTTGCGTTTCTGGTAGGGCGTGCGCGTAAGCGAATCTTGTTGGATTTGATTGGGGGCGCGTGGTTCAGGGACTTTTTATGCACAATGGGGCCGACCACACCCTATTGACGTTCGTGTTCAGAGGCGCAGCCTTGCCTGCGTCCACTGTAGACCGAAGGCCGAAGCGGCCTGCAAACGTTTGCTACCGTAGCATTTAACTACGCCGCTCCGACAGATATGAGTCTGCCCCGTGAAGAACTGCCCCGTCATCGCCGGGAGCCTCTGGATATCTATGTGGAGGAATGTCACTAAAACTCAAAGGTATATCCGCTCTGTAATTCCCACTACCTACCATGTGTTCGTTTAAACACAAATGAGGAACAGTCAGCCTCGGATCTACATCGTGCGAAACCAAGAACGCCAATGGCATATACTTCAAAACTGAAGCAACTAGTTGTGGTGCCCCCCACTTTACAATGAGCCCAAACCCTCTAATCTTCACTTGGTCCCAAAACGGGTATGGCCAATAGTAAACCTTTAATCTTTCCGGGAACTGCCTATCTGGATCCAGCACTAACTTTGCTGCCTCCTCGGCCATTGGTCCCTCAGGAGCTCGCTTAACGCCTAAGGCGAGTATATGCCCTAGAACTGCCCTGGCCACTAATCCTGGGTTGGTTTCGAATTGGGTTGCATGCGGCCTATCCAAGACTGAGAATAGGTATCTAGATACATTGTTAGATAGTCTTATTAACTCCGGATCATACAATCGCCCTAGCAAACGGCCATTGCAGCGGCTGCACAAGGTTCGAAACTTTACTCCCTGTTGAAAGTCTCGGCCTCCCTTCTTTTCTACATCCGGAACTCCCATCGCATCAACGAGCTGATATAGTCGCATTCGTGGGAATCGATTCACTCCTTTAGGAGGAACATGGTCCGCAGTAAGCCGACTGTGCTCACCGCATATGTTACAAGGACCGACCTTTGGGCCGAATGTTTGAAGGTAGTTCATTTGCCAGCTCGCTAGCGATTAGGCTTCTCTCGCGCACTCAATGACAGTCTCTTCGTATGCTTGAATAGCCTGCACAATTGGGTCACTTTTTAAAACTACTGAGTAGCCAGTCTTCTCCATCATTCCATTTGAAAGCCACAAATCATATGAGAATCCGCCATCCAACATGACCCGGACGTTTCCGTCTAGATTATAGGAAAAATCAGCAGTTCGAGACGTAACCATCGACCACAGCTCATCCGTTTGGCCTTTGAGACCTGGACATTGTGAAGCAGTAGTCACCCACTCTTCATAGGATAGTTCTTCAAACAATTCCTCTCTGGTTCTCACCCCAGATTCGAAAATCTCTCGGGCCTGAAACCCCGGGTGAAACTCATATCGTCTTACCTTCGCTAAAAATCCTTTTCGAAAGTCAACGGTAATTCGCCAATCGGGTTCGCTCCATGCCCAAGGGCCAGAATACAAAAACATAAATCCTTGGAATGGGACATTCTGAAGACCGCGAACGTGTTCTTCAGCTTCTAGCCAAGCTTCTCCGCTAGTCTCAAAATCATAGTTCGCGTAACGAGTACATCCAAACAAAGTGCCAACTAATGCAATGACCAGAAAGGGATTCCGCACAATAGAAGCCTAACGTCTGAGCTAAGCGGCGCAGCTTTGCTGCATCCGGTGGAGGGCCGACAGGCCCGGAACGTACTTGAGCGACTTGTTAAGCATTCTGCTTTCGCCTTGGTGGCGGAGGGGGTGGGTCCCATGTCGGTCGGTCTTGTGGCCTAGGGTCATCTTTCCCAGGCCTGGGCGGAGGTGGCGGAGGCGGCCATCGTGGCGGCGGTGGTGGTTTGGGGTTTTCTTTCGGCATTGGCTTCTCCAACGTTTTTGTAGGCAAATGCAGCAATACAGATAAAACCGGCTATTAGGCTAAGTGCAGCTGATATGTGAAGCGACCGGCTCGCGATCGAATAAAAGCCCCCCGGCCTAGCTTGTCTTATGGTCCCGTCATCAACTTGACGCAACGCTTTGCGATAGGCCTCTATTCCGAAGAGAAGCCTTCCAAGAACTCCGGCTAAGCTGAAAATAAAAAGCCCCCATGCCCATATCAGCAGCAAAGGGCTCTTCAATGCCTCCACAACAAGAATATCTTTGAGGAAAACAATTGAAAGACCGAGGGCTCCGCCCGCAAGGGTGAGCAGCATTTTGTCGTAGGCCTCATTGAGAAACCGAAGCGTATTAGTCAGGTCAGACCTGTAGTCTTTAAGTTTTTCGTCTTGCATTAGATGCTTAAATAGCAAACAGGTTTGAAAAGCGGATTTTAGTGACTAAACGGACGAACTCGCCGTTTAGTCTGCGGTGGAGGGCGCTTCTGGGTCCCATCATTCTGATTTGACTTGGCACTTCCTCCTCGCTACCTGCGTGCTACGTGGCCGAGGGGCCACTTAACTGCGCGGATTCGGGCTGGACGCTGGCGAAACGGGGCTCGATTCCGATCCCGGAAAGGGGAAGCGGGAAACTTCATGATCTGCCCTGGGCCTGAAAATATCGCCAACGCCAAGGGTGAATGCGCAATCGTGGTCGGATTCCACCACCCTCCTGTTCTGAATTCGTGTCCGGCCCCGCCCCTTTCCCAAGCGGGCCGATACAGTTTGGAGACTAGCACAGCATGATTTGTCTGCGCCAGTGGGGTCGGATGGATCAATGGGCAGCCTCCGTCGGGGACGGTGTGAACGGCCTGCTCCGGGCCCGTGAAAAACCTCGCGAGACCAAGCCCTCCGATCAGATATCCGCCTCTCTATTGCTGAAGAGGTAACCGAAGGGCTTCAGGGCCGGAATGTGCAAAAACAGGATTGTAATGATCCCCATCACGGGGATGGCCAGGATCATGCCGATCACTCCCCACAACGCGTTTCCGACAATTACGGCCAAAATCACGATAAATGGATGCACATCCACTTTCTGGCCCACGACGTAGGGCTGCAGAATGTAGCTTTCAAGGAACTGGGCAATCGTAAAGGTGATCAGAATCCCGATCAGCACGCCGACTTCCCCGGATGTCAGGTAGCCAAACACCATGGCGAGGACAAATCCAATGATATTTCCCAAATAGGGGATAAGCGTCAAGACCGCAGCCATGATACTGACGAGAATGAAATTGCTGACGCCTGTAATCCCCAGGCCAATGGAATAGGCTAGCGCGAGCACGCCTATAAGTATCAGCTTGCCAAGCAGGTACTGGACGACTACGTTGCCCGACTCCTGGATGATCTGATCGACTTCATCGCCTTTCTCATCAGCAAATAGCCGCAGAAGAAAGGTCCGGAACCGATGCCGATAATTGAGTATGAAGAAGACGTAGATAAGTGTCAGCAGATACGTGCCGATATACCCGACGCCACGCCCGGCCATGCTCACGACCGGCGCACCCTCCCCGGACTCATCTCCAGAGGATGAAAGACCGTCCAATATATCGAGATCGCTGTCACCCAGGAAGGTGTTGTCCGTTATAACCGCCTTCCATTGAACAATCTTGGGCTCCATCGTTTCCAAAATTTCGGGCCAACTATCAACAAACACCTTGGTCTGGTAGGACAGTACGGCGAGAAATATCAGGGAAAGAGCGAAGAGCAGAAAAGTGCTGACCAGGGAGCTCACCGCCCTGTTCGAATGCCTTTCCATCCACTTTGCCAACGGCAAGATCACCAGCGCCAGACTGATAGCGGTGATCAGTGGCGCAAGGATGTTTTTGGCTTCGATGAGGCCCCAGGCCGAAAAGAATATGCCCGTAACCAAGGCTACTGAATAGAAAAGAAGTCTTGTATTGCCTTCCATAGACGCAAGCCCACCATGCAGGTTCTGCATCATTGCACTGAATCAATCTTTCACTTCAGTGTATTCCGAGGACTCGAAGCGCACTGTTGCCTACCGCACCGACGAGTTCAGCCTGGAGCCTCTCAAAGGCGCTTGGCGTTGGCAATTGCTGCCGCGAGAAACTCGGCAGTCAGCGGCCGATGCGCGCCGCCAGAATCTCGATACCTCGCCTGATCTGCTCCGGCGGCGCGGCCGTAAAGCACAGGCGCACGTGCTGCTTGTAGGGCCCGAAGCTCGGGCCCGGGGCGACCAGCACGCCGGCCTCGGCCAGGTCGCCGAGCAAGCCGTCGAGGCCACGATTGTCGTGGCAAGCATCGAGGGCGTGGGAGACATCCGGGAACAGGAAGGTGCTGCCCCTGGGTGCCGGGAGGTCGAGGGCCTCGGCGGCTTCCCGGCCCAGTTCGGCATACTTCTCCCGGGCGTTGGCCACCCATTCGTCGGCCGCGCCGTTGAGTGCATTGAGCGCGGCCAGTTGCGAGGCCGAGCAGGCCGAGTAGTTGATGTTCGTCATGATGCGTTTGACGGCATCGATGGCCTCGTTCGGGCCGGCCAGGTAGCCGCAGCGGTTGCCGGCCATGCCGTAGGCTTTCGAGAAACTGTGCACCGAGATGGTGTTGTCGGGCGACACGGTGCGCGTATAGGCATGTTCACCGTCGTAGACGTAGTCTTCGTAGACGTCGTCGGAGAAGATCCACAGGTCGTGCTTGCGCGCCCAGCGGGACATGGCTTCCAGCCACTCGCGCGGCAGGAGTCTTCCGGTGGGGTTGTGCGGGGTGTTCCAGTAGACGGCGACGGTCTTGTCGGTTCGGTGTTGCTCGAGCCGCTCGACGGCTGCCTCGGCGGTCTCGATCTCGGTCATCATCGGCACGTCGACCGGCGTGGCGCCGAAGGCCCTGACGCTGCCGGCGATCAGCGGCCAGTAGGGGGCGACGAGCAGCACCTCCTCGCCGGGTGAGACCAGCGCCCCGACCACGGCGGCCAGGCCGGCCGTCGCGCCGCCGGTGACCACCACCTGGCTGCGTTCGGTCGCGATGCCGGTGCGCTCGCCGTGGACTTCGGCGATGCGATCGCGCAGCTGTGGGTAACCCGGCACGGGCGAGTAGCGGTGCATGCCCGGATGATCATCGACGGTGAGGTCCTGCATGCGGCAGCCTTTAGCCGGCTCCATCCAGGTATCGCCGATATGTAGCGGAACGGGTGGTCGTCCGGAGTCGGGCTTTTTCTTCAGGCCGGAATAGACCGCGCCTTTCACGCCCTGGGCAGACTCGGCGATGTTCGGGAAACGGGGCATGGCAATCGTCGGGGTTGAAGCCGGCCTACAGGTTACACGCTGCGGGCTGCGTTTTCGAAACCGACTCGTGCCCGGTCACACCGCTTGCCCGGGCACTTCTTCGGGCATGTTGACGAACAACAACACGATGCCCGAGGAGACCGCGTACATGAACGCGCCTTCGAGCGAGTTGATACCCAGTTCGGTCTGCCACATCTGGAAGTAGGCCCCACCAACGGCCATGAACAGGCCCAGCCAGACCGCCACGGCCACGCCGCAGCCGACAACCGCCCACTGCCTGGCGTGCGCGAACACGGCAGGGGTGTCGTGCCGGCGGCGAAGCATGTCGAAGCTGCCCTTCAGGCACAGGACCCCGGCGAGCAGCTCGCCGACAATCACGATCCACAATGCGACCCAGACCAGTACGCCGGTCACCGGCGGACCGAAATGATTGGGGTAGTACTCGTGGTCGGCCATCGACAAGACGGCCGACATGACCGCGTGCGCGGCCTCGAGATTGACGATGTTCTGCAGCGCGTAGAACAGCGCCTGCAGGCCGATGCAGATAACCAGTACAACTTTCAACAACCGGATGGCCATGGTCTTTCTCCCTGGTCGGGCCGGCGATTGTCCGGCAGTTAAGGACTTCTTTGGGTCAATATACGCCTTCACTCATGGGATTGCGAAAGCTCGTGACAAGCTCGTAAATGGAGACGAAATCCCGGGCAGTGGCCGTCCAGTCTGCGCAGTACGAGGCTATCCGGGAGAAATCGGTGCTTGACAAGGGATCAGGATCACCCGCGCCCGCCCCAAGAAAGAACCAGTCGGCAATGAGCTGGCCTTCTGCCGATGGCCCGACCGAACGGGCGGCCTCGAGCGCCTCGTCCATGTTTCCGGCGAAGCTTGCCGCCGGTTCGGGCAGGGAAACTTTCACCGACCCGCCTTTGAAGTTCGAGTACAAAGCCAAGCGGTCGCATTGCTGAACGAGGTTCGCCAGGACCTCCTCGTTCGTCTGTTCATTGCCCTCACGTCCCGTCGGCCCATCGAGCTCACCGAAAGCCCCGGAAAAGTGCACCAATTCGTGCTGGATGACACTCAGCGCGTTGATCAACGAGACCTCCAATGATCGAGGCGACTCGGGATCAGCCGGAAGCACGAAGTGCAGCGTCGGTCTGGACAGAAAACGATCGACCTGAAAGTGATCGACCTTCCGATCTTGCTCGACCAGGCTCAGGTGGATGATCGGCCGGAACTCGTCAATCCATCCGCGCTCGGACAGGGTGGTGTTGATGAACTGCACGTGCTCGTCGAGCACAGGCTCGATCCTTACCAGTGCATCGTGTAAGGCAGGCACAGCATCGATCTTCCAGGCAGGCCTGGACTTCGAGTTTGACTCGTACACGGTACGCAGACGATCGAGATCCGCGGCTCGTTCTCCCAGCACGAGCGATCGGATACCCACTACCTTCAAAAACACCACATCGGCATAGGTGTGATACACGACAAACCCTTCTGATTGGGCCTGAAGAAAATGGTCGTACTCCGCAGGCTCAGGCAGTGTGATACACCCCGATACCGCAAGCACAATCACCAGTGCAAGAAAGCGGACCGAGCGAAGGCTGCCGCAAACGAGCACGATCGCCCTCAAGGCGAAGAAGCCCAGGGATGACGATGCAGCACCGGGCAGATCCGTCCATGGCTTGCACAATCTGCGCAAGCAATGCCACGTCACTTCCCTGGATCTCACCGTTGTCTCGATCATGGCCCGGAACCGGTGCAAAAGCGATGCCGCCCACCAAGGTAGAAGCAGCGGCGCCGCGATGCAACGGGAACCAGCGTCGAGCGGGGAGGCCGTATAATCGTTGCCGGCATGACCGTGGTGTCGCACTTGCCCCATCCGATGCATGCTGAACGTTCCGCCTGGCCTTTGTCCCACGCAGGTCGCCGCCCTTTCCGCTCAACCCGGTCTCTCCGAACGCTCATGAAACCCTCGATACTCCTCGGTAGCGCCACCATCCCCGACACCAACAAGCAGATGCTGCTCTACCAGCACGACGTGAAGTTCTCGATCACCATTCCCGGCCGGGGCGAGCTGATGAACAGCCGCGTCAACGGCTCGGAGAAGGCGCTGGCGGAGTTGACCTGTGAGCGGATCAAGGGCACGAAGAGTGCGCGCCTGCTGATCGGCGGGCTGGGCATGGGTTTTACGCTTGCCTCGGCGCTGGAAGCGAGCGCGTCGGACGCCGAGGTGGTCGTAGCCGAGCTGGTGCCGGAGGTGGTCGACTGGAACCGCGATTTCATGGGCGAGCCGGCCGGGCATCCCCTGTCCGACCCGCGCACCACCGTCTACGTCGGCGACGTGAGTGACGTGATCCGCCAGCCCGAGTCCGGCTTCGACGCGATCATGATGGATGTCGACAACGGCCCCGAGGCGCTGATCCGGCGCGAAAATGACTGGATCTACTCGGCCGCCGGCCTGGCGGCCATCGCCCGCTCGTTGCGGCCCGGGGGCGTGCTGTCGGTCTGGTCGGCCGGGCCGGACCGCTTGTTCGTCAAGCGCATGAAACAGGCCGGCTTCCGCGTCGACGAGCGCGTGGTGCGCCCCCACCGCAAGGGCAAGGGCGCGCGGCATTTCATCTGGTTCGGAACCCTATCGGCCTGAACGTAAGGGTTGGCCGTTCAGGCCGCCGGCCCGGCTCAATGCGCGTGGCCGTGCGGCCCGCGTCCTTCGGTCTGGCCACGATGGAGCAGCTCGATCCAGCGATCGGGCGGAATGAAACCGCCACCCCACTGCTCGTCGTACTCTTCCGTGATTCCCATCGCCTGAATCTCTTCGAGGCTTTTGCCCCGGTCGATGGCGTGGGTCAGCCGCTCTCGAACGGTTTCGAGCATGTCGTGGTAGCCGAGCAGCTGCTCGCGATCGATGACCGGCCCGCCATGGCCGACGATGATGGCCGTCTCGTCATCGGCCAGCTCGGCGATGCGTTCCACTGCCGAAATCATGCCGGACAGGCTGCCGCCGGAGTCGACATCGACGAAGGGATACAGCCCGTAGAAGACGATGTCCCCGGCGTGGATGGTGTTGGCGTCGGGCAGGTGGACCACGGAGTCGCCGTCGGTGTGGGCCTGCGGTACGTGGAAGCTGCGGATCTCGTGGCCGCCCAGGTGGAAGGAGATGGCGTCGTTGAAGGTCACCACCGGTAGGGCGCCGTCGGGCGACGCCGGCGTGGTGCGGCCGAAGAACTCGCTGACCTGCTCGCTCGACATGCGCTCGCGCACGTTGTCGTGCGCCACGACCAGGGTGCCCTGGTTCTCGGCCAGGTTCTCGTTGCCGCCGGTGTGGTCGCCGTGCCAGTGGGTGTTGAGCACGAACCGGACGGGCTGGTCGGTGACCGAGCGTACCGCTTCGACGATCTTGTCGGTCAGGGGTGCGTACTGATCGTCGATCAGGAAGGCACCGTCGTCGGTGACCACCAAGCCGATGTTGCCGCCGCGACCGGTCAGCACATGAACGTTGTCACCGACCGATTCGACGCCGATCTCGACGTCTTCGATATCCTGCGCCGTCGCCGATCCGAGCAGCAACAAGGTTGCCGCCGATGCGGACTTGAGTATTGGATTCAGTACTGGATTCAACATGACGTTCGCTCCCTCTGTTCGCTGGTTACCCCAAGGATGGCAATGCGACGTGACGGCAGCCCTTGGCCGCCCGCTGCTCAGCCCCGGGCCGCGTCGTCGAGGCCGTCGAGCAGCGCGCCGACCTTGCGTTGCAGCGGATGCTCGGCCAGAACGGCGGCGGCGCGAAGCCGCGCCCGGGCCTGCTCGACCAGTTGACGTGCTTCCGTGGGGCGATCCATGTGGAGCAGCTGCTCGGCGCGGCGCAGTTCCAGCCGGGCGACCACGGCCAGCTCGCCGGGCACCTCGCGCGCTTGCTCGATCAGATCCATGGCAATCAGCGTCTCGCCGACCGAATCCGCGCGCGCCAGCGCACACGCGGCTTCGGCTTCGGCCAGCGCCCTTGATCGGTCGGGTTCGAGCACGCTTCGGGCCTGTTCGAGCAACAAGCCGGCCATCGACGTTCGCCCGAGTTCGCAGCGGTAGCGCGCCAGATCGGCCTGGGCCTGGGCAACCCGTTGCGGCGGCGCTTCGTCGCCGGCCGTCATGCGGTTGATGGCCAGCTCGATTCGCTCCGCCGCCGGCTCGAACCGGTGCGCGTCACCGTAGAGTTCGGCCAGGTAGTAATGAATGAAGAAATCGTCGTCGACCGATTCGAGGTTGAGCAGGCGACGCCACTCTTCCGCGCTTTGTTCGATCAGCGATTCGGCCTCGTCGAATCGGCCTTGCCAGCGCCTGAGATCGGCCAGTCCCGCCAGGCTGGTCGCGCGCGTACCCTGGGGCAACTCCCCGAAAGGGCCGAGCAGGTCCAGGACTTCGCGGTAGCGAGCCTCGGCGCGCTGGTAGTCGCCGAGCTGGGCGTGCAGCCCGGCCAGGTTCACGACCGTGGTCGCCAGCGACAGCGGGCTGGGCTCGGGCCGGGCGCGCTTGAGTCGAAGCACTTCCTCGAACCGTTCGATGGCTTGCTCGGGCCGTCCCGAGCGGCCAGCCACGATCGCCAGGTCGCCGGCCAGGCGCAGCTGAAGGTCGTCCGCGTCTTCGCGTTCGCGCGCCGCGTGCTGAACCTCCGCGAGGATCTCTTCGGCGCGCGCCAATTCCTCGCGCCGCATGTGGAGCCGTCCGAGGTCACGCTGCATTTCCAGGCGCTCGATGCTCTCCGGATCGTGGCGCTCGAGCAGCGCGATGGCGTGCTCGAGCGACGAGGCCATCGCGTCGAACCGGTTTCGGTCGCGGTTGCGATCGACATCCAGCATGGCCAGGCGGATGGCCAGGTCCGGATGCGCATCGGTATCGACCAGGGCCCGCGCTTCCTCGATCAGGCCGTCGGCCTGGTCGAGCTGCCTGCGGGCAATGAGAATGCCCGCCAGCGTCATCAACAGCTCGACGCGAAGTTCCGGCGGGCCGGCCGCAGGGTCACGCGCCCGCTCGATACCCTGCTCGACGAGTTCCCTCGTGGTGGGCATCTCGTCGGGCGGCAGATCGGGAATCTCGGCCTCGAACAGGTCCAACAGGAAACGATTGATGGCCTCGGCTCGGCCCTGCGCCACTTCGGCCGACCGGGCGTTGCTCTGGGCCCGCTCGGCGGCCAGGCGGGCGCGATCAGCCTGCCACAGCGCCACAGCAGTGCCCGCCAGTAAGGCCACGACCGCCAGGCCGCCGGCCGCGGCCAGGCTGCGATGGCGTCCCAGCCAGCGCTGGAATCGATACATCGCGCCGCCGTTGCGGGCGACCACCGGGAAGCCGACCGACCAGCGCTCGAGGTCTTCGAGCAGGCTTTCGACGCTGCGGTATCGCTCGTGCGGGGCGCTGGCCATCGCCCGCCGCAGGATTGCGTCAAGGTCAGCGTCGTGGCAGCTGGCCAGCGCGCGCTCGGTGCCACCTTCCAGGCGCGACGGTTCGCCGCTGAGCAGCCGTGTTTGCTTGAGCGCCGAGCGAATGCCCTGACCGGTCAGCAGGCGGTAGAGCACGGCGCCAAGCGCAAACTCGTCGTCGCCGATCGAGGGCGCCTGCCCGGCCAGGCGCTCGGGTGAAGCGTACCCGGGCGAACACCAGCGACCCGCCCTGGAAACCGAATCGGCGGCTCCCGGATCGGTCATGCGCGCGGCAATGCCGAAATCCAGAAGCCGCGCTCGCCCGCTTTCGTCGACCAGGATATTGCCCGGCTTGATGTCGCCATGGGCGACCAGCGAGCGATGGCAGTAGGCCACGGCCTCGGCGACCTGGCGGAAAAGGGCGAGACGTTCGGCCAGCGACGAGCCGCGGCGGTCGCACCAGGCATCGAGAGGCTCGCCGTCGACGAACTCCATGGCCAGCCAGGCCACGCCGTCGTCGCGCACGCCGCCGTCGACGAGCCGGGCGATGCCGGGATGCTCGAGCCGGGCCAGGGTTCGCACTTCCTGCTCGATGACCGTCTGGGCTGCCGAACCCAGGCCCTCGGGATCGAGCACCTTGATGGCCACGCGCATGTCGAAACGGCCGTCGGCACGCTCGCCTTCGAGCACCACGCCCATGCCGCCGCGCCCGACCGCCTGGCGCGAGCGCCAGGGTCCGAAGTCCTGGCCGACCAGCTGCTCGGCAGACAGCCCGGATGCCGCGCCGGTCAGCCCGCGGGCAAGCTCCTCGACCCGGCGGTCGATGAGGAGGGAACGGTCGGTATCGTGGGCGTCGAGGAGTTCGTCCAGCCAGCGGCGCACCGCCTCGGGCACCTGGCGGTCGGCGAGGATCCGCTCGCGCTCGGGCGAGCGCTTTTCCGCCAGCTCGTCGAACAGGGCCGCGGCCTGCGACCAGACCTGTCGATCGGGGCTCACGGCACCAGTTGCGTTCGCAGGAACGCCCGGGCCCGGGCCCATTCACGCGCCGCGCTGCGGCGGGAGGTGTTCATCATATCGGCCGCTTCTTCCAGGGTGGCGCCGCCGAAAAAGCGCAGCACCACCAGTTCCGCGGCACGGGGGTCGAGTTCCTCCAGACACTCGAGGGCCGCTTCCAGGGCAAGCACTTCCTCAGCCGAATCGGTATCGACCTCCGGCAGGAACTCCTCGAACAGGGGCAATTCCATGGCGCGGTCGCGCTTTTCGGCGCCGCGGTAGCGGGCGTAGTCGACCAGCAGTTGCCGCATGGCCATGGCGGCGGTCTTGAGGTAGTGCATCCGGTCGTTGGCCGGGGCGTCGGCCTGCTCGAGCTTGAGCCAGGCTTCGTTGACCAGCGCAGTGGTGTTGAGGGTCTGCTGTGGATTGGCCGACCGGGCCTGGCGCGCCGCCTGGCGAAGCTGGCGGTAGACCTGGACAAAATACTCGTCCCGGCCGGACGCGCCGCACGTATCGATTAGATCTTCCCGCTTGGCCTGCGCCATTGCCACTCCCGGAGCGCATCCCCGCAAAGGCGCCAGAAGCGCCTATCCGGATTCTCTGCGGTTTTGGCACGGAAATCAAACCCGGGTCGTTAGAAATCACGAGCGCAACCCCGGTTCGAACGCGGAGCCTCCAAACCACTGATCAAAAAGGAAATCACAGATGAGCAAGCGCATTCTTGTCCTGACCCTGCTGCTTCTGGCGCCGTTCTCGGCCAAGGCGGTCGACGGCGTGATCGAAATCAACGCCGATTGTGCGGTCTTCGGCTGCTTCAGCGGCGATTCGTCCGGCTTGCCGGTCACCATCACCTCGCCGGGTAGTTATCGGCTCACGTCGGACCTGACCACTTCCAGCGTCAACACCACCCTCATCCAGGTCAGCACTGACTCGGTCGCCATCGACCTCAACGGCTTTTCGCTCCGCGGGCCCGTCACTTGCTCCGGCACCACGCTCACCTGTTCGGGCAGCGGCAGCGGTGACGGTATCGACGCCAACGGCAGGGAGGACATCGTGATTCGCAACGGCGCGATCACCGGCATGGGTGACGACGGCATCCGGGTCTGTCGCGGCGCAAGGCTGGAGAATCTGACGGTGGCCGAGAACGGCGGCCGGGGCATCGAAGCGCTCTGTCCGGGAGTTCGCCTGAACGACCTGGTCGTGCGCGAAAACGGCGACAACGGCGTCTCGCTCGGCTTCGGCGCCAGCTACGTGACCGACAGCACGGTCTTCAACAACGGCGGCCAGGGCGTGTTCGGTGGCTACTGCGGCAACGTGTTGATGTCGGGCAACGCCAGCAATTCCTGCACGGCGATTGCACCGAATCGATGCGGCACCGCGACCCAATGCGACTGACGGCTGGGACCACGATGCTGACATCCAACAACGACCGACACCCCACTCGCAGAGCCGTCTTCCCCGCGCTCTGGGCCTTGCTGCTGTGCATGGCGCCAAGCCTGTTCGCTCAGACGCCGCTGGCACAAGTCTTCATTTCGTCCGACATACAGACCCGGATCTACGAGGACGCTTCGCAAACGGTGGCCATCAATGCCAGCGACCACAGCACGTTCATCTGGAATGCTTCGGGAACCAACAGCGCCGTTGGGGAGTTTCATGCCCCGCCGGCGACCGACCCGGTCGACATCGTCGGGTACAACCGCTTCCCTCGATGGTTCGCGATCGACATCTCGCTGGTCATCGACGGTGTGCTGGTCCGCCCCGGTGATGTCGTTCAGGTGAACGCTTCCCTGACGGATCCCGTGGTCGTTTTCGACGGCAGCGCCAATGCGCTTCCGGCCGGCGTCAACATCGATGCCGTCACGATCGATCCGGCCACTGAAGACATCGTGCTTTCCTTCGACCGAAGCGTCGGTGGCAGTCCCCTGTTTCGCCGCGCCGACCTGGTTCGCTGGACCGGATCGGTCTACGAGCTCTATTTCCAGGGAAGCATGTTGCCCGCTCGCGCCGACATCAACGGTGCCCATATTCTCGATTCGGGCAATATCCTCATGACGTTCCAGAGCGGGATCATGGTGCCGGGAACCGGCGGGTCGTTCTATGTCCGCAACGACCAGGTGGTCGAATACGATCCGGATACCGAGCTGTTCAGCATGACCGCGGTCGACCTCAACAGCCATCCGTCCTGGCGACGGGCCGGCTTCGACGCGCTTGCCGCCGTCGAGGCCGGCGACGGTCTCTTCGCCGACCGATTCGAGGATTGAACCACGCGGCCGGGAGCGGACAGCGCTCCCGGTCAGCGCCGGCCGGGGGCCGGCAGGCCGCCATTCACCTTTCCGCGCGGCGACCCGTATAATCGTCGGTCTTATCCGCCGAACCGTACCGCGCATGCCCCGAATCCTGATTGCAATGCTGGCAATGGCGATGTCGCTGGCCAACGGCTCGAGCGTCGCCTCGACCGGGCCGACCTTCGCCGAAATCGACAGCCAGTTCCGCATCCTGCTCGAAGCCCAGCGGGTGCCAGGCGCGGCCTGGGCGGTAGTGCGTGACGGGCGCATTGTCCATGCCGCCGGCCACGGCGTGCGCTCGCTCGACGATCAGCGCCGGGTCACGCCCGAGACCGTCTTTCGCACCGCCTCGGTGTCGAAGACCTTCGCCGCGCAGCTGACCGGCCAGCTCGTGGCCGAGGGCGCGCTGGGCTGGAACGACCCGATCCAGCGCTTCGTGCCGAAGTTCACCCTCGCCCGTCCGGAGCACGCGCGGCAACTGACCATTGAGCACCTGCTCGGCCAGTCCGCCGGCATCGTCCCCAATGCCTACGACAACATGCTCGACGCCGGGCGGAGCCTCGAGCAGATCCTGCCGAAGTTCGGCGAGGTTATGCCCGTATGCCAGCCCGGACAGTGCTACACCTACCAGAACGTGCTGTTCTCACTGGTCGAGCCGGCCATCGAGGCCAGCGCCGGACGACCCTACGCCGAATTGCTACGCGAGCGGCTGTTCGAACCACTCGACATGCGCCAGGCCTCGGTCGGCCTGGTCGGCTTCGATACCAGCGGCAACCGCGCCTCGCCGCACGTGAGGATCACGCGCAAGCGCTGGGTGCCGGTGGGCGTCAACGAGAACTACTACCGCGTCGCGCCCGCGGCCGGGGTCAACGCCAGCGCCCTGGACCTGGGCAAGTGGCTGGTTGCCCACATGGGGAACCGCCCGGACGTGATTCGCCCCGAGCTGGTGCGCGAGCTGACGCGCAAGCGCGTTCGCACCACGCGCGAACTGCGCCGCAAGGGCTGGCGCGATCTCCTGTCGGATGCTCATTACGGGCTGGGTTGGCGCGTCTACACCATCGACGGCCACGACCTGGTCACCCACAGCGGCTGGGTGCGGGGCTTCGTCGCCCAGATCGCCTACTCACCCGACCACGACACCGGCCTGGCGCTGCTGCTCAACGCCGAAAGCGGCGCGATCAACGACCTGTCGCTGCACTTCTGGCATCAGGTGATGGCCGAACCGCCGATGATCGCGCGGCGGCCCGCGCCGACCCCGAAAAGCGCCGAGGGCGGCACGAGCGAAGCGGCGATCGCTTCCGCGCCGAACTGACCCGTTCGGCCCGTTCGGCAATTACTTGAGGGTGGCGTTGAGAGAAATTTCCGCGCCGGCGAGTACTTTCGAAACCGGGCAGCCCTTCTTGGCGGCGTCGGCATGCTGCTGGAATTCATCCTCGCTGATGCCCGGAACGGTCGCTTCGCACACCAGCTCGATCCGCGTAATCGACGGACCGTCGTCACCCATTTCGAGGTGAACCTTCGCTTCGGTCGACACCGAATCGGGCGTGTGGCCGGACTCGGCCAGGATGTTCGACAGCGCCATCGAGAAGCAGCCGGCGTGGGCGGCGGCAATCAGCTCTTCGGGGTTGCTGCCGGTGCCGGACTCGAAACGCGAACTGAACGAGTACTGCCCTTCCCAGGCACCACTCCCGAAAGCCATGCTGCCCTTGCCGGACTTGAGATCGCCCTGCCATTGGGCATTCGCTTTTCTTACGGTCATTGTCTGGCTCCTCATTCATCGAAAGCGGAACTTCATTGTACGCGTGAGACGTTAACGAGGCGTTGCACAGCAGGATATCCCCAACCCATCGAACGCGCCGAATCGGCGTATCCTGACGAACATGGGAAAATCCACGCTACTGATCACCAACCCCGGCAGCCGCTCCGGGGGCGATGATATCGACCTGGCGGCAGAGCGCCTGGGCGAACAGGGCGAGATCGAAGTCATCCGGCCCGGATCACCCGGCGACCTTCCCGCTGCCATCCGCGAACGCGGCCGCGACTTCGATCGAGTCGTTCTGGGCGGCGGCGACGGCACCGTCAACCTCGCCCTCGACGCCCTGATCGAAGTCGACAAGCCCTTCGGCCTGCTGCCGCTGGGGACCGCCAACGACCTGGCACGCTCGCTGGAGATCCCGCAGAGCCTCGAGCGCGCGGTCGACATCATCCTGGCCGGGCACCTGCGCCGGATCGATACCGCACGCGTCAACGATGTGAGCTTCATCAACGCCATCGGGATTGGCCTGGGGCCGCAGGTCACGCGTGAGATGGACGCCGGGTCCAAGTCGCAGCTGGGCGTGCTGGCCTACCTCAAGGGCATCGTCCAGGCGCTGCAGCGTCAGTCCGTTTTTCGTGCCCGCATCCAGAGCGAGGACCGCTCACGTGAAGGCGAGTACGTGCAGATCACCATCGCCAACGGCATTCACTACGGCGGCGGCATGACCGTCGCCGACGACGCCAAGCTCGACGACGGGCGGCTGGATGTGCTGCTGGTGCCCAAACAAAGCCACTTGAGCCTGCTGGGCAATGCGCTTCGGTTCCGCACGGGCTTGACCCGCGCCGCCGATTCGCTGAGCCACTGGCGCTGCAGCGAGCTGAGCATCGAGACCGACAAGACCATGGACGTCACCGCCGACGGCGAATTCCTGGCCGAAACCCCGGTCGAGTGCACCGTCGTTCCGGCCTGCCTGTCGATCTACGCGCCACGCTGAACCCCGAACGCGGTCGCGCCGCCCGATCACCGCCCGACCTCGGGCGCGTGACAATAGGGCGAATAGGCGTAGTACTTGGGTCGATCGTCGAGCCTGACGTGCAGCCAGGCCACACCGCCACCGGCGGTACTGAGCCAGACCGGGTACTCGCCAAGGCGTTCGCTCATCGCCACCGAAACCTCCCGCCAGAGTTCGCGCTGCTGCTCGCGGGGTGCGCCCCGCAAGAAAGCTGCGAAATGAACGTACACGCCCTCGTCGGCGCGGGGACAGGGCACGACCATGATCGCGTCACCGCCAAGGTTGTGAAAACGGACCACGTCCCGATCGGTGCGGAAATACCCAGCAAAGGGCACCGGATCGGCCCGACCGTCGAGCGAAGCGTCCGCCACGACCACGCACTCGAACATCGAATCCAGGCGCGAGGCCGTCATCGCCGGCGTTTCAAATCGAAAGGCGACGAATGGCTGCCGCGCGAGCGCCCGTCCGAGGCAGTCGCCCAGCGCCGGATCGCTGCGCCACCCGGCCAGCACACGGCGCCAGCTCAGCGGCCCGCCGGCATCCGACACCGAAAACCGGACGGTCCGATCGCCCAGCGATTCCGAATCCACTTCGTAGCATTGCCGGGCCATGCGTCCATGATAGGCCCGCCCTGCCAGCCCGTGCGAACGGGTAGACTGCCAACATCCACCATCACTCCGGGCGAAACGGGAGTCGAATGCCATGAACAACCGGACCGTCTACTCCGATGAACAGGCCGCACTGATCGAAGCGCACCAGCACGCCTGCGCCCTCGCACAGCGCTACGGGCACGCCTGCGAGGAGCTGCTCGAAGATGGCGAGCTGAAAGATCGTCTCGAGAACCGGCGCGCCGAGCTGAACGAACTCTCCGATGCGCTCGAGTCGCGTATTCGCGACCAGGACCTGATGCCCCACGACGTCAACGTCGACCGCGAAGACCTGGCCCGCCTGGCCGATCGCTTCCGCGAGTGGCTCGACCACGAACGCCACGCCCACCTGCAACGGGCCCTGGCCGACCGCGAGGCCGAACTGATCGAAAGGCTCGAAGCCCTGCGGGATGCAGGCATGGATGACGGCCTGATCCGGGAATCCAATGCAGCCGGACGGCGGATGATGGCGGCACTGGAAGGAAGCTGATTCCGATCAGCGGGATGCCTCGAACACTGCCCGCCGGGTACCAGCTACCGCAGCCCAGGCAAGCGCGATCCACCCGGCCATATGGCACATGCCGCCCAGCGGTGTGACCGGCCCCAGCCAGTCGAGGCCCAGCAGCATGCGCGCGTAGATGCTGAAACTAAACAGCAGCGTGCCGGCGACGAACAGCCATGAAGACAGGCCCAACCGGAAAGCCACTGCCTTCGCGTCCACCAGCGAGCCCGCCAAGCCAGTCACCACGATCATCACCGCGCCGAACTCGTGGTAGCGCACGGCCGTCATGACCGAGCGCATGGCCTCGGCATCCAGGCCGCCGACCGGCCCGTGCCCCGTAGCGGCCCCGGCGACCACGGCCAGCAGCCCGAGCCCTGCACCGACGAGAACGGATTGCATCGAATCATCTCCAGCGAAGGTTCGGCCCCGATTATGGACCAGGCCAGTGGGTCGTGGACGATGCCGCCGACGCAACTTCGGATTCTCGGGTTCTGAGAATTCCTGCTGCATAATGCGGCCTCATGAACGGCGTGCAGACCCCCAACGAAACCATCCTGACCCCCACCGCACGGCTGGCCCGCGCGGAGAAGCACCGCCAGGCGCTGGCGCACAAGGCCGATGGCGAAAAAGCCTGGCGCTCGCCGGAAGTCCTGGCCTTCTCCAGCTGGATCGGCCGCTTGCGCGACGACTGGTTCCTGACGGCCGAGTCGCCGCGGGTGCCGGTGTCGGCCTCCCAGGCGCTGGTGCTGTGGCAGTCAGTGATCGACCGCGACGTGTTCATCGGCGAGCCGCGCGTGGCCGAGATGGCCGCGGCGAGCTGGCGGCTGCTGCACGAGTACCGCATCGAGGCACCGACGCGCTGGTCGGACATCATCCTGAGCGAGGACAGCCGCCACTTTCGCGACTGGGCGGAACGCTTCCTGGAACTGTGCGACAGCCGCGAACTGATCGATGAGTGGCGCTTCGCCGGCCGGCTGCCCGAGCTGATCGCCGCCGGCGATATCGCGCTGCCCGAAGCCATCCGACTGTCGGGTTTCGAGCTGGCCATGACGCCGCTGCAGCGCGCCATCATCGACGCGGCCGAGGCGGCCGGTACGCGGATCGAACGCGACGAGCCGCCCGAGGCTACCGGGCCGATCCGGTCGGTCACCGCGCATACCGAGGACACCGATGAACTGCTCGCCGCGGCGCGCTGGGCGCGCGAGCGACTGGCCGGCGACATCGACCAGAACATCGCCATCGTCGTCCCAGGCCTGCGCGAACGTCTCGGCGCGGTCGAGCGGATTTTCCGGCAGGTGTTCGATCCCGGCGGTTTCGCGCTGGCGGCCCACCGCGACGAGCCCTGGCACGTTTCACTCGGTCCCGCGCTGTCGCGCTGGCCGCTGGTGGCCGACGCGCTGGGCCTGCTCCGGCTCGATCCGCACCGTATCAGCCAGCCCGAGGCGGCCACGCTGCTGCGCTCACCCTTTCTCGCCGACTGGCCTGAGGAAGCGCGCTCGAGAGCCCATGCGCTTTCGCGCCTGATTCGCCATCGCCCGCACTGGCTGCACGCCGGGCAGCTGGCCTGGCAGTCGGGCGAGGCGGGCGCGAAGGAGCTGTCCACGCGGATTGCAGGGTGGGAGATGCTGCGGCGTGAACACCGCGATACCGCCCTGCCCTCGCAGTGGGTGGCGCGCTTCCAGAAGGAACTGGCGGCCATCGGCTTCGGTCGCGGTCGCGGGCTCGACAGCCGCGAATTCC
Source organism: Wenzhouxiangella indolica (assembly GCF_042310355.1). Classification (NCBI taxonomy): domain Bacteria; kingdom Pseudomonadati; phylum Pseudomonadota; class Gammaproteobacteria; order Chromatiales; family Wenzhouxiangellaceae; genus Wenzhouxiangella; species Wenzhouxiangella indolica. The sequence continues at coordinate 108,091 of NZ_JBHJMR010000009.1, forward strand.
AGGTGCTGCAGCGCTTCCACGATCTGCTCGAGGATTTCAGCGCGCTCGACCTGGTCGTCGAGCGCCCCGTCTCGCGCCCGGAGGCGGTGCGCCGACTCAACGAACGCGCGGCCGCGGCGACCTTCCGCGAACGCAACCCCGGCGCGCCGGTCGAGATCCTGGGCGTGGAGGAAGCGCTGGGATCGCGCTTCGACGCGGTCTGGATCACCGGCCTGGACCACCAGGCCTGGCCGTCGCCGACGCGGCGCGACCCCTTCATCCCGGCCGGCCTTCAGACCCAAATTCCGGCGGCCAGCGCCGAGGGTGCCCTGGGTCGTGCGCGCGACGAACTCGACGGCCTGCTGCGCGCCGCCTCACGCGTGGTCGGCAGCTTCAGCCGCGGCAGCGACGACGAGCAGCGCCACCTCACGCCGCTGCTGCAGGGCTGCACGGTCGAGGAAGCCGCTTCTGGCGAGGCGATCGTCCCGGCCGATATCGAGACCCTGCCCGACGACACCGTGGCACCGGCCCACCCCGGCGGCGAATTGCGCGGCGGCACATCGGTGCTGCAGCGCCAGTCGGATTGCCCCTTCCGTTCCTTCGCCGAAACCCGCCTGGGCGCCGGCGATCTGACCCCGCCGCGCCCCGGGCTGGATGCACGCGACCGCGGCAGCCTGATCCACAAGGCGCTGGAGCATTTCTGGCGGGGGCTGGACGGCCTGGCCGCGCTCGAAGCCCTCGACGAGAACGCGCTGGCCGAACGCATCGCCACCGCCCGCGACACCGCGATGGAGGAATTCGCACGTCGCAGCCCGACGGCGCTGAGCAAAGCCGGCCTGGCCATCGAGGCGCAGTGCCTGGACCGTTCGCTCGAGCGCTGGCTGGCGATCGAACGCCAGCGCGAGGGGTTCACCGTCCAGGCGCTGGAAACAACGATCGAGCTCGGGTTCGGCGGCCTGAAGCTCACCGGCAAGATCGACCGCGTCGACGAGATGGATGGCGGCGGTTCGGTCGTGATCGACTACAAGACCGGCGCCAGCGGCAAGAGCGGCTGGGCGCCGGAGGCGCGCCTGGCCGACGTGCAGCTACCCGCCTACGCCGCCAGCCTTCAGCCGCGCCCCGCGGCCATCGCCTTCGCGCGTCTGCGGCCCGACAGCTTGGGTTTCGACGGCCTGGCCGAGGTCGATGCCGGCATGCCCGGCGTTTCGGTCATCGGCGAGATCAAGGGCAACTCCCGCTTCAAGGGGGCGGCGTCCTGGCCGTCGCTGGTCGACGACTGGCGCGATCTGCTCGGATTCCTGGCCGCCGACTTCCAGGCCGGCCGGGCCGAAGTTCACCCGCGCGATGCGCAGGTCTGCCGGTACTGCCACCTGCACGCGCTTTGCCGCATCAACGAGCGCGTGGTCCTGCCGGAGGCCGATCATGAGTGACGACAAGCAGCGACAACTGGCCGTCGAGCCGCATCGCTCGGTGATCGTCCAGGCGCCGGCCGGCTCGGGCAAGACCACCCTGCTGGTCGAACGCTACCTGGGCCTGCTCGGCGTGGTCGAGGCACCCGAGGAAATCCTGGCCATCACATTCACGCGCAAGGCCGCCGCCGAAATGCGCGAGCGCATCCTGCAGTTCCTGGACCCGGACTACGAGGCTTCCGGCCCACACGAACAGGCTGCGCTGGCCAAGGCCCGCGCGGTGGCCGACAAGGTCGCCGAGTGGCACCTGCTCGACAACCCGCAACGGCTGCTGATCCGCACCATCGACAGCTTCAACCACTACCTGGCGCGCACCATGCCGGTCGCCAGCCAGCTCGGGCCGGTACCCGCGCCGGCGGAGAATACCCGCGTGCTCTACCGCGAGGCCGCCCGACGGGTGCTGGCCCGCGCCGACGGCGGCGACGGGCTGGCCGAGGACGTCAAGCGCCTGCTGCTGTGGCGCGACCACCGCAGCCAGGACATCGAGGATCTCCTGGTCGCCCTGCTCGGCAAGCGCGAGCAGTGGCTGCGGGCGCTTGGCATCAGCGGCCATCCGGAACGGGCCGATTTCGAGCGCGTGGTTCGCGCGGTGGTCACCGACCAGCTCAGCGCGGCCCGGGCCGCGCTCGACGAGAGCCTGGCGGCCGCCGGCGTGGACCCCGAGACCCTGCTCGAGCTGCTCCGCCAGGCGGCCGGCAGCCTCCAGGCCGACGGCACGGACTCGCCGCTGGACGACTGTGATCTCACGCGGCTGCCGAACCCCGACCCGGCCGACCTGCCGATCTGGCGGGCGCTGGGCTTCGCCCTGCTGACCAACACCGGCACCTGGCGCGCCAGTCCCAACAAGAACCAGGGCTTTCCCCCCAAGAGCGAACACAAAGAGCGCATCGTGCCGCTGCTCGATCGGCTGCGCGACGACGATAACCTGGCGGCCTGGATCGACCGCGCCCGCGCCCTGCCCGAGCCGCACTACGGCCCGGAGGAATGGGAAGTGCTGGCCTCGATGATCCGGGTGCTCGAGGCCAGCGCCGCCGAACTCGAACTGGTGTTCGCCGAAACCGGCCAGAGCGACTTCGCCGGCATCGGCGCGGCCGCACTGCGCGGCCTGGGCGACGAGGAAGGCGGCTACACCGACCTGGCGCTGTACCTGGATCGCCGCATCCGCCACATCCTGGTCGACGAGTACCAGGACACCAACTGGGGCCAGTACCACCTGCTCGAGAAACTCGTCGGCGCCTGGCAGCCGGGCGAGGAACGCAGCCTGTTCCTGGTCGGCGACCCGATGCAGTCCATCTACCGCTTCCGCGAGGCCGAGGTGGGGCTGTTCATGCGCACGCGCGAGCACGGCATCGGCGCCCAGGCGGTCGAGTCCTGCCGCCTCACGCGCAATTTCCGGTCGCGGGCCGAAATCGTCGACTGGGTCAACGAACGGCTCGGGCCGGTCTTTCCCGTCGACGAGGACATCTCCGCCGGCGCCGTCGGCTACGCGCCGTCGGAGCCCGGGCGCGACGGCGGCGGCCGCGTCGAGATACTCGCCCGCCCCGATCGCGTCTCCGAGGCCGATGCCCTGGCCGGGCGACTGGCCGAGGCGATCGAGGCCCGCCGCGACGATCCCGACTTCAAGGCCGCGATCATCGTGCGGGCGCGCTCGCACCTGGCGGATATCCTGCCCGCGCTGGCGCGCCACGGCATCGGCTACCGGGCGGTCAAGCTCGACCCCCTGCTGACCCGCCCGGTCGTACAGGATCTGCTGGCCATCACCCGCACCATCATCAACCCGGCCGACACGGCTTCGCTGCTGGCGCTGCTGCGCTCGCCGGTCAGCGGCCTGACCCTGGCCGACCTGCATGCCCTGGCCGGCGACGGCCGGTCGCCCGACGACCCGGATGCGCTCGAGCGGCTTGCCGGAGACGGTCACAGCCGTGCGGTTCGGGTGTTAGAAGCCCTGGAGCAGGCGCGGGACCTGTGGCGAAAGCGCGGCGTGCGCGACCTGGTCGAGGGCCTGTGGACCCGGCTGGGCGGCCCGCAGGTGCTCGAGCGGCCGGAATCGGAACGACGCGATGCCCTGGCCTTTCTCGACACCCTGACCGCCGCCGAGGAACAGGGCCTGCTGGCCGACTGGAACGCCTTCATGGAGCTGCTCGACGAGCAGTTCACCGAAGGCGACCCACCCAGCGAAGACACCCGGCTCGAGATCCTGACCATGCACGGCGCCAAGGGCCTGGAATGGGACCTGGTCGCCCTGCCGGGGCTCGACCGCGGCACCGGCGGCAATGACCGCGAGCTGCTCTACTGGCTGCCCTTCACGCCCGAATCCGGCGAGGAGCGCGTGTTGATCGCCCCACTGCGCTCGGCCGAGCAGGACGACAACACGAACCTCATCAAACTCATCCGCGCCGAGCAGAAGCAGCGCGAGGGCTTCGAACACCAGCGCCTGCTCTACGTCGCGGCGACGCGGGCACGCGAGCAGTTGCTGCTGACGGCCTCGCTCGACCCCGAGAAGGTACCGGTCCAGCCGTCGGCGGGCAGCCTGCTGTCCGACCTGTGGCCGACCTGTGGCGAGGACTTCGTTCGCGCGCTGCAGCAAGCGCCACCGCCGGAAAACGCTTCCACGGGCAGCGATGGTCGACCCGACCAGGGCCTGCGCCGCGTGCGGGCCGGCTGGGAGCCGCCGATCGGCGAGCGGCTGGAATGGCGGCCAACCCTGCCGCCGCGCGAGCGCGAGGTCGAGATCGAATTCAACTGGGCCGGCGTCCAGGTCAGGCGCATCGGCACGGTGTTGCATCGCCTGCTCGAGCGCGTCGGGCAGGTCGGGATCGAGCAATTCGACGAGCATCAGCGCCGGTCATTGCGCGCGCGCATCCCCGGCCTGCTCAAGGCCATGGGCACGGGCGGCGACGAGCTCGAGACCGCCGTCGAACCCATTCGCGAAGCCTTCGACCAAACGCTCGAAAGTGAAACCGGGCGCTGGATCCTCAGCGGTCAGCATCGCGAGGCCGCCTGCGAACTGCCGCTGTCGGGCATCATCGACGGCGAGCTGGTCAACGCCGTCATCGATCGCACCTTCATCGACGAACACGGCACGCGCTGGATCATCGACTACAAGTCGGGCTATCACGGCGGCGGCGATCTCGAGGGTTTCCTCGGCGAGGAAGCGGAACGCTACAACGTGCAACTGGAGACCTATCGAAAGCTGTTCGCACAGATGGGCGAGACCGACATCAAGGCCGCACTCTACCTGCCGCGGCACGATCAACTTGTGGTGGCCCGATAGGCGCCTGATGCGTTGCGCTTGCGCTCCACGCATCCTACCTGCGATACGCGTCAACACCATGTCTTGCTCGCAGGATGCGTGGAGGCCGTCAGGCCGTAACGCATCATCCCGGCAAGCGTCTGAAGCGCTGGGATTGAGCGCGACGTGGAGTCGCTCGTGTAAGCTGTTTACATGAATCCTGCCTCGAAATTCGGTTTCATGCGGCTGGCGCTAATGCTGGGACTGGTATTCCTGCTTTCGGCGGCAGCAGGCGCGGCCAACGATTCCACGCAAGGCAACTGGTTCGAGGCTGAAAGCCTCAACGCCGGCCTTGGAGCCCCCCCGGACGACCTCGATATCAGCACGCCGCGTGCGGCGGTCATCGAGTTCCTCGACTCAGGCGACGACGGAGACTTTTCTCGAGCGGCGCACGTTCTCGAACTAAGCCACATTTCCGAGGAAGAGCAGGCCGAGCGAGGCCCGGAGCTGGCGCGCAAACTGCGCGAGGTCATGAACCGTACGATGGTCATCAGCTGGAACGAATTGCCAGCTCGCAGCGATGCCTTGTTCGAAGCCGCGAGCAATGATGCGCCACTGGCCGGCCAGCCGCGCCGAAGCCTGGAACTCAGCGTGCTCGAAGTCAATGGCCGACCGGCCGAGATTCGCCTCAACCGGGCCAAACCGGGCGAGCAGCCACCCATCTGGATTTTCTCCTCCCAGACGGTTCGCGCCATCGATGCCATGTACGAAAGCTACGGGCCGGGCTGGCTGGAAGAGCGACTGCCCGACGTGCTCCAGCGGCCGGTTGGTTTCGGTACGAGAGCCTGGGAATGGTTGGCCCTGCCTCTGACCGTCGCATTGATGGTGGGGCTGGGCCTGATCGTCCATCGCCTGCTCGGCTGGCTGGGATGCCGGGTACCTATCGGCTGGATCAACCGTGCGGCCGACCGAATGCGCATGCCGCTGACGGTCGCGCTGATGGCCCTGCTCGCTCAGCTTCTGACCGGCTGGATCATCAGCTTTTCCGGGTTCTTCTACACCGTGCTCACGCCGCTTTTGATCGGCCTGACCATCGTCGGCCTCACACTCGCCGCACTGCGCACCATCGACGCCACGCTCGAGAAAGTCACCGAGCGCTTTGTCGACGAGATCGACGACAGCAGCGACCGGGATCGTCGCAAGCTCTACACATCCATTTACGCCCTGCGCCGCTTCGTGCTACTGGCGGCTGTGCTGATCAGCATCGTGCTGTTCCTGGTTCAGCTGCGTCTGTTCGACAACGTCGGCATGTCGCTGCTGGCTTCAGCCGGCGTGATAACCGTAGTCCTGGGCATTGCCGGCCAGACCGTGCTCGGCAACATCCTGGCCAGCTTGCAGATCGCCGTAGCCAAGCCGGTCCGCATCGGCGATGCCGTGCTGTACGGGGACCAGTGGGGCTACGTGGAGTCGATTTACTACAGCTACCTCGTCCTGCGCTCCTGGGACGGCCGGCGCCTGATCGTGCCGGTGCAGTACTTTATCTCCCATCCGTTCGAGAACCTGTCGATGGTCGACGCCAGCCTTACCCGTACGGTTTCGCTGCGCCTCGACCATTGCGCCGAACCGGACAAGCTGCGCAAGGCCTTCAAGAAGCTGGTCGCGAAAGACGAACGCGCCGTCGAAGATGAACTGCTCATGACGTCGGTCACGGAGATCAACGAGGACTTCCAGGAAATCACCTTCTATGCCACTGCCGCCAACCCCACCGACGCCTGGCTGATGCAGCTGGACCTGCGCGAGGACCTGAGCGACTGGGTACGCCGCTATCACCCCGAATGGTGGCCACGCGATCGCGTGCTACTGGATCGCACTCGTACAGAATCCGCTGGCAAGCCGGAAAACACCTGATCTGCCAGTTCGGTGCCCATCACGTTGAGCGGCCTGATGGTCACCATGCATCATGCCTGCGTCACTGCGCTGTCAGATCGGCCACGCGCTCTTCAAGCGCGCTGTTGCGCGGCTTCACGACGGACTCGAAACGCTGCACCACCTTGCCGTTTCGATCGATGAGGTACTTGTTGAAATTCCAGCCCGGCTCGCCTGCCTCGGCGTTGAGCTGCCGGAAAAGCGCATTGGCATCCTCACCCTTGACCGAACTGGTCGCAAACATTGGAAAGCTCACGCCGTAGTTCACGTAGCAGACGTCCGCCGTGTCCTTCTCGTCGTCGAGTTCCTGCTGGAAATCGTCGGAGGGAAAGCCCAGCACGACCAGGCCTTCGTTCCGGTAGGCCTGGTAGAGGGCTTCGAGTCCCTCGAACTGCGGCGCAAAGCCGCACTCGCTGGCCGTATTGACCACCAGCATGACCTGCCCCGAAAAGGCCTCGCAAAGGTTGGTTTCCTCGGACGTAGCCAGGCCGCGATGCGAGTAGTCAAGCAAGTTGCCACAATCAGCTGCGGCGATGCCGGCCAGACCGACCAGGCTCAGGCCAAGCATTCCTCGAATGTTCATATCGTTTCTCCCGAATCAAATGACACTATTTCAACCTGCGATCGATCACGAGGAGGTGAAAGCCCACCACGTTCATCCTCACCGCATCAGCTCGGGTAGGAACAACGCGATCTGCGGGAACATGATCAACAGCGCCGTCGCGCACAGCAGGATGAACACGAACGGCGGTGTGCCGGCGATGACGTCCAGGTAGGGTCGTCTGAAGATGGCCACGGCGGTGAAGATGTCGCAGCCGAACGGCGGCGTGGCCGAGCCGATGGCCGCCTGCAGCACCACGATCGTGCCGACGTGCACCGGATCGAGCCCGGCCGACTGGATGGCCGGCGCAAAGATGGGTGTCAGGATCAGGATGACCACGATCGGGTCGACGAACATGCAGCCGATGAAGTAGGCGACCGCCACCAGCGCCAGCACCATCATCGGATTCTCGGCGGCGTTGGCGACGATATCACCGAGCAACAGTTCGGGGATCTGGGCGAAGGACACGATCCACGAGAAGCCCATGCCGGCGGCCACCAGGATGAAGACAACGGCGGTGATCATGCCGGTCGACAGCGCCACGCCCGGCAGGTCGGAGAACTTGACCTCGCGGTAGATGCCCATCTCCAGCAGCAGGGCGTAGGCGACCGACATCGAGGCCGCCTCGGTGGGGCTGAAGTAGCCCGAGTAGATGCCGCCGATGATGATGACCGGAAAACCGAAGGCCAGCACGGCACGGCGCAGGGCCGTCAGCCGCTCGCCCCAACTCGACGCCGGCCTCGGCGGGATCTTCTTCCACACCGAGATGATGTAGCAGTAGACGGCGAAGAACGCCAGGATCATCAGCCCCGGCCCGATTCCGGCGATGAACAGATCGCCCACCGATGTTCCCGAGGCGACGCCGTAGATGATCATGCCGATCGACGGCGGAATCAGCAGCGCGATGTCGCTGGCATTGATGATCAGCGCCATCGAGAAACGATCGGTGTAGCCGGCCTCGAGCAGCCTGGGGCGCAGCGGCTTGCCCATGGCGACGACGGTTGCCTGGGTGGACCCCGAAACCGCGCCGAAGAGCGTGCAGGACACGGCCGTGGTCACCGGCAAGCCGCCCCGGATATGACCGACGAACTTGCTGACCAGGTCGAGCAGTCGATCGGCCGTGTGACCCTTGATCATGATGTCGGCGGCGAGGATGAACATCGGCACCGCCACCAGAACGCTTTGCTCCACGCCGCCGATCATCTGCTGCACGAGCGTTCGCGGCTCGACCATCGAGAAGCTGGAGAACATCAGCACCATGGCGCCGACGGTCAGCGGCACCATCATCGGAAAGCCCATCAGCAAGAGCACGACCATGACGACGGCTGCCACCAGGGCCACCTGCGCATCACTGAGCGCGGCCAGCCCGATCAACTCGAAGAACTCAGTCATCGTCCCGCTCCCGTCTTTCGGCTTCGTCCGCTCTACCTTCATCCGGACCGTCGTCCGGAAGCCGGCCGAACGAGGTCTGCTCGACGGCCTGCTCTTCGCTCTCGTACTCGTCGCGGTGGTCCCAGGACAGGTAATTGCCGCGGCTGGTCACGTTGCGAAGTCCGGCGAGAAAGAACTGCACGCCGCCCAGGAAAAAGCCCAGCGGCACGACCATGTAGATCAAGTAGACCGGGAAGCCGGTCGAGGAGGTGACCCGGCAGCGACCGCTTCGGTTCTCGACCAGTTCGATGAACACGCCGAATAGGACCGCGCCTGCCGCCAGAACGGCCACGAAGGCAATAAACAGCAGGAGATTGCGTCGCATGGCGCTCATGCCGGCCAGGATCCGGCCGCCGACTTCGGCGACGAGCCGGATGAGGTGACCGAACAGGACCATGCCGACCAGGACCAGTCCGAGGCCGATCCACAGCGGCGTCGCGCCGAGCGCCTCGGGCAACACCCGGCAGCTTCGCTGCACAGACTGCGCATAGGCCCAGCCGTAGTTTGCGAGCAAGAAGAGCAATGCCGAAGTGCCGAAGCCGACGATGGTCAGCAACACCTTCCGGGCGAATTCGGGCAGCAGGTCGTGAATGGCGGAAACGCGAATGTGGCGCGCGTTGCGGGCGCCGATACCGATTCCCATGAAAGTGACGACGACCAGCAGTAGCTGTGTGACGTCAGCGGCAAACTGCAGGCTCGAACCCAGGGTGTTACGCGAGATGACGTTGATCACGCTGACGATCGCCATGGCGGCAATCGCCGTGACCAGGGCGAACTGCTCGAACCAGTCCAGGCCCCGATCGAACCAGGCGAACGGACGCCGAAAGGCGCGCCGCCAGGTGCCGCCCTGCGCGGACCCCGAATCGCTCATCGGCCCCTTTCCGGCAGTCGCTGCGTGGCGCTACGGCTCGTCACCCTCGGCATCCCTCGTCGCTGCGTGAACTCGCCTCCATTCTACACGGCAGCCCCGTGACGAAGCGCCCGGAACCGGGCGTCGGACTGCCCCACGGCCGGTCCATGTTATGTTTACTGGTGGTTTCAATTACCGGAGAGAAGCATGATTGGAAGTATTCGCAGTATCAGCCTGACGCTGCTGTTCGCGCTGTTTTTGAGTGCCTGCGGCGACTCCGGACAGACACCCTCGGAGCAAGCGGGCAACGGTGAAGCGCCCGAGCCCGAACCCGAGACCGAAGCGGTCACCTGGCGATTTGCGCTCGAAGAAGTCGAGGGCAGCGTTCAGGACGCCTACGCCCAGGAATTCAAGCGGCGCATCGAGGAGCGCAGCGGCGGTGAGATCGAGATCGAAATCTACCCCTACGGCGCGCTCGGCACCTCGTCCCAGCTGACCGAGATGGCCCAGAGCGGCGGCATCGAGTTGACCTTCGCCTCGCCGGGGCATCTCGCCGACCTGATCCCGGAAGTCGGCGTGTTCACGCTGCACTTCGTGCTGTCGGAGAGCAACCAGGTCAACCGCGAGGTACTGTCCGACAAGCGGGTCTACGACCTCTTCCAGCCGCTGTACAACGACGAGGACCTGCAGCTGCTCGACATCGTTCCCGAGGGCTGGATGGTCTGGAGCGGCGACAAGGCGCTGCGCACGCTGGAAGACTTCGACAACTTCAAGATTCGCACCATGACCTCGCCCATCCTGGTCGAGTCATACCGCGCTTACGGCGCCAACCCGACGCCGATGCCTTATTCGGAGGTCTACAGCGGCCTGCAGCTCGGCCAGATCGACGGCCAGGTCAACCCGATCTTCGCGATCGAGGAAATGAGCTTCTACGAGGAGCAGGACGTGCTCACTTCGGGGCGCCACGCCCAGTTCATCGCCACGCTGGCGGCGAGCAAGCAGTGGTTCGATTCGCTCAGCGATGAGCAGCGCCAGATGGTGATCGAGGTGCGCGATGAACTCGTCGACTGGATCGACGATGAGCAGATCCGCTACAACGAGGAGCGGCTCCAGACCATCCTCGACGAGGGCGGCACCGAGTGGGTCGAGCTGACCGAGGAAGAGCGCCAGGTTTTCCGCGAAGCCAGCATGGGCGTTCGCGACATCTACGTGGAGCAGGCCGGCGATAGCGGGCAGGAAATCCTCGACACCCTGCTCGAGCTGATCGCAGACGCCGAGGGCGACTCGGGTTCGGATGACGAGACCGAATCGAGCATGGAAGACGACAGCCAGAACGACGCCTGAGCGCGACGGGCCTGATCGTCCCGGCCCGCGCCGCGGGCCGGGACATGACCCATACCCGGCGGATCAGCGCAACTGGCTGTCCTTGCTGCCGCGCCGGTTGTAGCCGCTGAGGTTTTTCGTCTCCGCCTCGTCCATTTCTTCCTGGCAGGCCACGCACAGGCGCACGCCCGGCAGCGCTTTGCGACGCGCCTCGGGAATCGCCTCACCGCATTCCTCGCACTCCCGACGACTCTCTCCGGTCGGAATCCGGCTGCGCACCCGCGCCAGTCCGTCCTCGACCGTGCAGTCGATCTGCTTTTGCACACCTTCGTCCGTGGACCAGCCACCCGCCAATTTCATATCCTCCTGTCCGTAGCGCGTTTTCCGCGCGACCAGTCTTCAACATGCTGACATGCAGCGCTCTTTGCAAGTTGTTGATCACGATCCGGGGCAGCGGATGATCGATTCCAGCTACAGCGGTGGCGCCAGCCAGGACAGCCTGGGTTTTCGCGCCGAGGGCCAGGAAGTCCACATCGGCTGGAGCCTGCTGCTAAGCCTGCGCGCAGCCGATGACCAACCGGCAGCCGGAGCGGATGTACTCATCCAAGATTCGAACGGCCAAACGATTGCCGCCGGCCAGTCCGATAGCCAGGGAGAATTCCGAACCCACGTCATCGAGGCCGTCGTCGATCCGGACCAGACGCTCGTACTGGTCCCGGTCAGCATTGCCGCGACCTACGAGGGTGAACAGTTGAGCGCAACGCTCGACGTTACCGAACCGACCGAACACACGCTGACGTTCTCGAGCGCCGCCAACCTGATCCATGCCGACCGCTTCGAGCAATGAGTGTTTATGCAGACTGCCGCCCGACTAATAGCGACAAGCCTCGGTCTGGCAATCGCAGTCCTCGGACCGGGTTAGCTCCGGCTGAAGGGTCGGGTGATCGATGTCGTGACGTTCGAGCAGGATGCGGTTGAGCGACTCGAGCATGGGCGGCCAGGCCGAGAGGTCCTCGACCACGATGTGAGCCGACAGCGCCACGCGATTGCCCGAGACCTGCCAGATATGCAGGTCGTGCACGCCGTCGACACCGCTCACCTCGGCCATGGTGGCGCGCACCGACTCCAGGTCCAGCCCGTCCGGCACGCCTTCCATCACCACCTGCGCCCCTTCGCGCAACAGGCGGACCGCCGCGACCAGGATCAGCCCACAGATCAGCAGCGACAGGATCGGATCGATCGGCGTCCAGCCGGTGGCCAGGATGACGATACCGGATGCCAGCGCGGCGACCGAGCCGAGCAGGTCGCCGAGCACGTGCAGCAGCGCGCCACGGATATTAATATTGCGCTCACCGCGGCTGAGTACGAAAAACACCAGCAGGTTGATCACCAGGCCCAGCAGGGCCACGGCCATGACCGTGGCACCGCTGATCTCGCGCGGCTCCTGGAAGCGCTCGACGGCGTGCCAGGCAATGGAAGCGACCAGGATCAGCATCACCGCGCCGTTGACCAGGGCCGCGAGCACCTCGGCGCGTCCGTAGCCCCAGGTTCGCCGACTGCTGGCCGGCCGCGCCGCCATCCAGGCGGCAAAGGCGGCCAGGCCCAGGGCCGACGAGTCGGTCAACATGTGACCGGCGTCGGCCATCAGCGCCAGCGAACCGGCCCACCAGCCGGCGACGAACTCCACGAAGGCAAAGCCCAGCGTCAGGCAAAGCGCGCCAACCAGCGTGCTCCGGCTCGAGGGGACGTGATGGTGATGGCGATGGTGATCGTGGTGCGAGCTCATGATGCGAAATCTACCGCAAAACACCGGCGTAATAACATTTCGACCCTGAAAGCTGAATTTCCACGACGATCAGAGTAGAACCCGCACCGGGAAAAGGAGAATCAGGAGGCCTCGCTGCCATCGTTCGATTGCGGCCTGAATCAGCCGCGCTCGGACTGCAAACGCTCGTAGACCTCGTGAAGCAGGTGCTCCTTCGCCACGCGACGAAAATCGTTGTCGTTCATCAACCGCCCGAAAATTTCCTCGTTGCCGTCCATGCGCTCGATGAACAGGCCTTCGAGCATCTTCTCGAATACGTAGGCGAAGTTATCGACGCTGTTGGCCTTCGCAGCCTCCTGAAGCGTTTCGTTCTCGACGGCGGATTCGGCGATCTGGTCGAAGAACAGCTGGTCGGCCGGCGTGAACCCGGTGCCGAAGCGGTCGTTGAGCTTGCCGATCAGGGTCGACAGCTCCACCGTCTCGTCTTCCCCGCGCCCGGTACCCACTTCGGTGGGGCCGTAGAGTTCCCGTGCCTCGCCCACGCCGAGATCGATCGCGCCTTCGCTGATTTTCTGCAGCCGGTAGTACTTCAGCGCAACCTCGTCCTCGAGCTCGAACACCGTGTCGTCGCTGCGGCGAGGCAGCTTGGAAAGCAGGAATCGGGCGTAGCCATAGAGCTTCTCCAGGCTGCTGTCCTGGTAGGGGATGATCTGCGCCAGGAAGCCGTAGAGGTTGCGGAAACTGGCCAGCCGGCCCTTGAAGGCTTCCTGCTCGTCGTCGTCGAGCGCCTTGTAGCGCTCCACGGCCCGGTCGATGATGGCGTTGATCTTGCGGTGATCGGCCGGGGTGGGTTCGTGTCGATTGCGGTACCAGACCTCGGAGAAGGCGTTGACTTCGTCGGAAAAGAACACCTGCGCCTCTTCCAGGCGGTGCTGCAGGGTGTAGAGCTGCTGCGGATCACTGGGCTCGCCGACCGGCGTGACCTCATAGTAGGGCTTGAAGGACTGGAAGATCTCGTCACGCTCGTTGACGAAATCCAGCACGAAGGTATCTTCCTTGCCGGGTACAGTGCGGTTCAGACGCGACAGGGTCTGCACGGCCTGAACGCCGGCCAGGCGCTTGTCGACGTACATCGTGTGCAACAGCGGCTGATCGAAGCCGGTCTGGTACTTTTCGGCCACCAACAGCACCTGGTAGTGCTCGGAATCGAACCTGTCCGGCAACTCCGACTCCTTGATGCCCTCGTTCATGCCCACCTCGGTGTAGCTCTGGTCGGGAAAATCCGGATCGGTCACGCTGCCGGAAAACGCCACCAGCGAACGAATGCCGGTGATGCCGTTGTCCTCGATGTACTTGTCGAAAGCCTGCTTGTAGCGCACGGCGTGCAGGCGAGAGCCCGTCACCACCATGGCCTTGGCCCGCCCGCCGATTTTGTGGCGCGAGTGGTGACGGAAGTGCTCGACGATCACCTCCACCTTCTGCGCAATATTGTGCGGATGCAGGGATATGAACCGGGCCAGCGCCTTGGCGGCCTTGCGTCGCGGCACCTGGGGATCGTCCTCGATCGACTTGATCAGGCCGCTGTAGGCCTTGTAGGTGGTGTAGTTGGCCAGCACGTCCATGATGAAACCTTCCTCGATGGCCTGGCGCATCGAGTAGAGGTGAAACGGCGGCTCGCCGTCCGGGCCGGGCTCGTTGAATACGGCCAGGGTCTTGTACTTGGGCGTGGCGGTGAACGCGAAAAAGCTGATGTTCTCCTGGCGCGGGCGCTTGAGCATGTCCTCGAACAGGGCCTTGCGCGCCTCTTCGGACAGGTCTTCCTCCTCCACGTCCAGGAACTCGCCGGCGATGGCCGATTCGATGCCGTCGCGGTTGAGCACTTTGCGAAGCTCCATGGCGGTCTCGCCCGACTGCGAGCTGTGCGCCTCGTCGACAATCACGGCAAATCGCCGGCCGCCGGTCTCGAGCGAGACCTCCTCGCCCTTGTTGGCCAAGGTCTCCATCGCCTGGTTGATGAAGGGAAACTTCTGGATGGTGGAGATAACGATCGGCACACCCGACGACAGTGCCTGCGCGAGCTGCTGGGTATTCTCATCGATCTTCTGGACCACACCCTGCTTGTGGTCGAACTGGTAGATCGTGTCCTGGAGCTGCTGGTCGAGCACGCGCCGGTCGGTAATCACCACCACGCTGTCGAACACCTTCTCGTCGGCGGCATCGTGCAGGCTCGAGAGCCGGTGCGCCAGCCAGGCGATGGAGTTGGACTTGCCCGAGCCGGCCGAGTGCTGAACCAGGTAGTTGTGGCCCGCCCCCTTTTCCCGGGCGCTGGCCACCAGCTTGCGCACCGCGTCGAGCTGGTGGTAGCGCGGAAAGATCAACGTCTCCTTTCGATGGCGCTTCACGCCACGCTTGGTCGCGATCTTCTTCTCGCTCACTTCCAGGTGCAGGAAGCGAGCCAGGATATCCATCAAACTGTCGCGGGACAGCGCCTGTTCCCAGAGGTAGGCGGTTCGATAGTTGTTCTCGCCAGCCGGCGGATTGCCGGCCCCGAAGTCATGGCCGCGATTGAAGGGCAGAAACCGGGTCTCCTCGCCGGACAGCCGCGTGGTCATGAACACCTGGTCGGGGTCGACGGCAAAATGCACCAGCGCGCGCTGCTTGAAGCGGAAGATCGGTTCTTCCGGATCGCGGTCGCGCCGGTACTGGCGCATGGCCTCTTCCGCCGTCTGCCCGGTCATCGGGTTTTTCAGCTCCAGCGTGACCACCGGCAGGCCGTTGACCGAGAGCACCATGTCCAGCGACTTGCGCGGATGCTGCTCGCTGAAATGAACCTGCCGCATCACCCGCAGACGATTCTGCGCATAGGCTTTGGCAGCCTCCGGGTTCATGCCGGTATTGGGCGCGAAATAGGCCAGCCGGAAGGTCTTGCCGAAGCACTTGAAGCCGTGGCGCAGCACGTGCAGCGCATTCTTGGCGGCCAATTCCTTGACAAGGGAGGCCACCAGCACCTCGCCGGCCTGCTCGCCCTGCAGCTTGACCAGCGACTGCCAGCGCCTCGGCTGACTGGCCTGGACGAATGCCAGCACCTCTTCGGGAAACAGCCCCCGACCCGCATCGAAACCCGCGGCATCGCCCTTCTCGAAGCCGCCCGGCCCGATCAGCGACTGTTCCATGGCCTGCTCGAAATAGGTTTCCTGGTGCATGGCGCTTCCCCGGTTCAGGCCACCTTGATCTGGCCAGTGACGGCATTGGTGATCAGGGCGGAGCGGTATTCCTTCAGCTTTTCAATTGCCTCATTGATTCGCGTTTCCAATTCCGTCAGCCCGCCTCTTTCAGTCAGAAAGTAATCGACGATCTTCAACTGCTCGGTTAGCGGTGGAACTGGCCCTACGAGTCGCCTGATGTCATCCATCCCTATCGTTCTAACGGTTGAGCCGAACTCCAAGCTGTGCAGATACTCTCTCATGGCTTCGAATACAAATAATAAGTACTCCTTATCAACCCTTTCGCTCGGTATCCACGCGATAAGGTGTTGCGACACAGCCATTTCCTCTTCTGTAATTGCAGCGAGCCCAACTGTAGCATCACGCGTAAAAATCACCGTACCCGCCGGTAGCAGTCGGGCTGATGAACCTTCCAAACCGGCCCTATTTATATGGGTATGCGTCTGGCCAATGTAATCGTTATCGGCTAGGGCCTTCGTGTCTCTCAAAGATACCCAAGGGATATCGCAATTAACCCAGAATTCAGGCTTCGATTTGCTTGGGGTATGGCCACTCTCGAGCTGAGCGATATTCTTTAAGCGGGCAACATCCCAATGCGCTGGAATATCGCCCAGCCACTCGATGCCGCTGTCCTTCATGGGAACATCGGCATCCAGCCCTTTGGTCACAGTCCGAGTGATCAGAGCGGTGCGTTTTTCGGCCAGCAAATCCAGCAGGCGGCGCTTTTTCTCGATCAGCGTATCGATCTCGGCGGTTTTTCGTTCGAGGAGATCGGCGACCTTCCGCTGGGCCGGCAACGACGGCAAGGTGATGCGGAAGTCCTTGATGAACTGTTCGGGAACGCGCTTCTGGCCGCCGGCACCGTACATGGCGCCTTCACCCAGCTCACGGAATAGGTCGGATGCCGTCAGATAGTACAGAAAACGTCGATCAAGCTGCTCTCCAGGGCGCACGACATGTAACTCGGTCGTGCCGAACGCGACCCCGCTCGTGAGCCCCTCGGCAATCGCTCCCTTGCCGTTCTCGAAACAAGGGGTAATCTTGGCGATTACAACATCTCCATCACGAAATGGCGTATAGCCATCTCCAACCTCTCCCAGCAATTTGACCTGATCGATCTGAATTCCTCCGTGCTCGCCAACTGCAGCCATCGGCACGAAAGAAACTTCGGTTGCCGGTGGTAGCGCCACCTTGTAGGGCGGGTTCACACGAGACAGGAAGCGCAGCCGACAGTCCTTCCAGCCCTCCGGACGGGGGGTTATATACCACAGTCCCATCGAACCAAGCCGAGCCGTCGCAGGCTGCTTGGTCACTGCGATCCCCCTTTCCTTTTCGCCTTCTGCTCCAACGCCTCCAGCTCCCGCAAGTCCTCCGCATCGGCTTCCAGCGCCTCGTCACGCCGCCGTTGGGCGTCGAACTCCTCGTAGCGTTCCTGCGCGATCCGCCGGGCTTGTTCAGCGCTGACCGAGCCGGCGCCTTCGAGTACGTCGCGTTCGTTGAATTCCAGCAGCTTGTCGACATTGTTGCGCCAGTAGTCCAGGGTCAGGTCCTTGCGCTTCTTGGCGCGCAGTTCGGCCTGTTCGAGAAAGATCACCACCAGGCGGTTGAGGGTGTCGACCTCGTCGGCGTCGAGGTAGTTCTTGGCGATGGTCACGTCCTGCTTGCGAACGCGCGCCCCTTTCCAGCTCGTCAGCGCCATATTGGGCACATCGGCGTCGGCCCGCTCGACCACGATCTCGGCGGCGGTGTGGCCGGTCACCGCGTAGAGCAGCTTGTTCTGCACCTCGGCAAAGAAAATCTGGGTGTCCCGGTCGTCCGGCCGGTAGTCGCTGGAGAGCTGAAAGAGGTCGCGCACCTTCTGGTAGAAGCGCTTTTCCGAGGCGCGGATGTCGCGGATACGCGCCAGCAGCTCGTCGAAGTAGTCCCAGCCGCCGGGCTCCTTGAGGCGCTCGTCGTCCATGACGAAGCCCTTGACCAGGTATTCCTCCAGGTGCGCGGTGGCCCATTGGCGGAACTGGGTGCCGCGCGGAGAGCGCACCCGATAGCCCACGGCCAGGATCATGGGCAGGCTGTACCATTTGACCCGGTAGTTCTTGCCGTCTGCGGCAGTTGTCAAGTTTTCCTTGACAACTGCGCTCTCGGATAACTCCTTTTCCTTCAATATGTTACGAATGTGCAGGCTGATATTCTGCTTGCTCGTGTCAAACAGATCGGCCATTTCCGCTTGCGTCAGCCAGACGCTGTCGCCCTGCACGCGAAGCTGAACCTCGGCCTGCCCGTCGTCGCTGCGGTAGAGGATGAGTTCGCCCTGACTCACGCCGTCACCCGCTTGAGCAGATCGAGAATTTCGCCTTCCAGCCCCTGGATATCGCGCTCGATCTCCTCGATCGGCCGCGGCGGCTTGTAGACGTAGAAATGCCGGTTGATTGGAATTTCGTAGCCCACCTTCGTCTTGCCATGGTCAATCCAGGCGTCGTCGACAAAGGGCAGTACTTCACGGTCCAGGTAGTCCTCGCAGTGATCACGCACCAGCTCGAGCAGCCTGGCGTTGTCGGCGTTCTTCTCGTAGCCGATGGGCAGCGGCAGCGGAATGTCGGCCGGCAGCGGCACAATCTCGCTGTCGCGCAGTTCCGTGTCCGGTTCGGGATTGCCCTTGGCATCACGGCAGATGGCGGCCTCGGGGTCGCCCTCGGACAGGGCGCCGAGTATGGCTTTTTTGATCGGCGCCGGCAGTTTCTCGCCGGCGGTCTTGAAGGCCGCCTTGAGCAGCGGCTCGAATTCGGCCCGGTCGTCGTAGCGCCGGTCTTTCAGGCCCTGCAGGATTTCGATGATGCGCCGCTGGGTTTCTTCGCCGGCCTTGACCTCGGCATCTTGCTCGGCCTTGTCCTTGCGCTTCTTGCTTTTGGCCAGGTTGGCGAAGGCGGTTTCCTGCCAGAGCCGCTCGATGCGCTCCGGGCTGGCCTGGAAATTGAGTCGCAGCGGCCGCTCCACCGTGATTTTCAGGTAGCCGAATTCACGATTGTCGAAGACTTTAGAGCAGACCCGCTCCTCGAGTTCGTCGTTGAGTCCCACCCGGCAGGTGGCGCCGTTGGCGAAGTCGCCGTATAGGCGGGTCAACTCCTCGATATGCTCGTCGCCCAGCTCGTTGCGCTTGTTGCCCAGGCTCTTCTTCATCTTGCGGTAGTGCCGCGTGCCGTCGATGAGCTGCACCTTGCCCTTGCGGCCGTCGGCCTTGCGATTGGTCACCAGCCAGATGTAGGTGTAGATGCCGGTGTTGTAGAAGAGCTGATCGGGCAGCGCGATGATGGCGTCGAGCCAGTCGTTCTCGATGATCCAGCGGCGAATATTGCTTTCGCTGGGCCCGGGCTCGCCGTTAAACAGCGGTGAGCCGTTGAAGACGATGGCGATCTTCGAACCCTCGCCGCCTTGCGCGGGTGGCGGGTTCATTTTGCTCAGCATATGCAGCAGAAACAGCGTAGCGCCGTCGTTGATGCGCGGCAGGCCCGGCCCGAAACGCCCGTTGAAGCCGAGCTCCTTGTGCTCTTTCTTGACCGTGTCTTCCTGCGGCTTCCACTCCACACCGAAAGGCGGGTTGGCCAGCATGTAGTGAAAGGTTCGGTCGGGGTGGCCGTCTCCGGTCTCGCCGTCGCCCAGGGTGTCGCCGAAGGCGATGTTCTCGATCGGCTCGTCCTTGATCAGCAGGTCCGAGCGGCAGACCGCCCAGGATTCTTCGTTGTATTCCTGACCGAAAAGATGCAGATGGGCCTGCGGGTTCTGCTCGGTGATGTATTCCTCGGAAACCGAAAGCATGCCGCCCGTGCCCGCTGTCGGATCGTAAATGGTGCGGGCGATACCCGGGGTATAGACGTCTTCGTCTTCGGTATAGAGCAGGTGGGCCATCAGACGGATCACCTCGCGCGGGGTGAAGTGATCCCCGGCTTCCTCGTTGGCCTGCTCGTTGAACTTGCGAACTAGCTCCTCGAACACGTAGCCCATGTCGTGGTTGCTGACCCGATCCGGATGCAGATCGATTTTGGGATCGGCAAAGGCCTTGACGATGAGGTAGAGCCGGTTGGCCTTGTCCAGCTTTGCGATCTCGGCCTCGAAGCCGAAGGCGTCGAAGATCTCGCGGGCAGATTCGGAGAAACCGTTGATATAGCTGGTCAGGTTGCTGGCGATATTCTCCGGGTCGGCCAGCAGCTTCTTGAAGGTATACGGGCTGATGTTGTAGAGCGGATGCTTGCGGCCGGAAATCGCCTTGCTCGCCAAAGCCCGATGAAGCGCATTCCCCTCGTGGCCGCGAGCCTTGAGCTTCTGGTACTCCTTCAACACTTGCTTCTTGGTCGGCTCCAGCACGCAGTCGAGGCGGCGCAGCACCGTCATCGGCAACATCACCTTGCGATACTGCGGCGGCCGATACGGCCCGCGCAGCTTGTTGGCGATATCGAAGACGAAATTGATCAGATTCGTTGTGTTCGCGGGCATTCAGTCTCTACTCTGCGTTATTACTTCCGAGAATTGCAGTCCATCGCACCACTAACACGGCATGCGCATCATTCGCTTGCGGCTTCCGCTTCCTCTCTGTGCTTGAGAGAAACACCATCCGCACTCACCCAGGCCGTAAGTCCGTTGGCTTGTCCACCGTGAATGACCGAAGCTGCAGCGCTTGGACTTGAGAACTCATAGTCCTTCTCGAAACGCAGTTTCTTTCCAGCTGAGGTCAGCACGCCCTCGGTGAAAAGCTGTTCGCGCAAATGGGCTGCATATGGATACTTCTGCGTGGAAGGTCTTTCCTGAAGGACCGCTTCGGACCCCTTGAAGACGATAAAACCATCCGAGGTTCTGCGCCCCTTCGCCTCGACATCCTTGATCTTGCAGTAGTACAGGTCGGCCTTACTACGGCCGAGCGTTCGGGCGCGAATCGGCTTGAGGAATTCCTGTCCGAGCAGCGGGAGTAACTGCTCGACCTTCTGAAAGTAGTCGTCCATATATGCGGCTTCCGCTTCGGGCAGCTTCGTGCCGGAGGACTTCAGATTCTCGACCTCATAGCGGGCAACCTCGCGGGCCTTGTCGATCACTTTCCCCTCGAGGTACTTGATATGAGCTTTGGTGAAATTCTCATCGTGCGAAACGAAATACACGATGCTTTTCCAGAAATCGCGGTCCAGGTGAAGTTTGACTCTGGAACGGATCTTCTCTGCCTCCCCGATGTACACCCGATCCTTGCCGGTTTCCGGATTGACGCCGGTCAGAAAGTAGACACCGGGACCGGCTGCCTCGTCTCTTTCCAGAACTGTCTCCAGTTGGGACCTCGGCCCTGCAACGGCTTTGCCTGTCCAGCCATAGATCTCGGCGGTGCGCAGTCCCGCGGGATCACCATTTACTAGAAAAATCTTGACGGTTGCAGCCTGACTCATTTCCCTGTCCACAGCTCCTTTTTGCCCCCATTTGGAATCGGCTTCGGCCATCTTCAGCGCCAGCAGCGCCCTGTCCGAAAGAAGATCAGACTCGAGTAGACGGCCACTGTAAGCGAATTTCGGTTCTTGCCGAGCCCCTTCTTCTACGGCGACATACTGCCGAAAAGCCTCCCGGCGCGCAAACACCGAGGAATGCAGTCGGGTACGAAAAAGCCCCGCCGAAGCGGGGCTCGGGAAATCAGGAACGGCTCCGGTCAGTCGAGCAGGTAGGTTCGGAAGAAGAGCACCACGGCCTCGCTGTAGAGGTCGCGGTTTTCCTTGCGACGGTAGCCGTGGCCCTCGTTGAGCGCGTTCATGTACCAGACCGGGCTGCCCTGCTCTCTTAGCGCGGCAACGATCTGCTCGGCTTCGCTGACCGGCACGCGCGGGTCGTTCTCGCCCTGGACGACGAACATCGGCACATCGATCTGTTCGACGTTATTGAGGGGGCTGATCGACTGCAGGTGCTCGCGCATCTCGGGGTCGCGCTCGTCGCCGTACTCGACGCGCCGCAGGTCGCGGCGGTAATCCTCGGTGTTCTCGAGAAAGGTGACGAAGTTGCTGATGCCGACGATGTCCACGGCGGCCTTCAGGCGATCGCTGTAGTGGACGGCACTGGCGAGCACCATGTAGCCGCCGTAGCTGCCGCCGTAGACGGCCACGCGATCGGCGTCGAGGTCGGGCTGGGTCTCGATCCAGTCGAGCAGCGCGCCGATGTCCTTGACCGAGTCCTCGCGCTTGAAGCCGTTGTCGAGCTGGAGGTAGCTCTTGCCGTAGCCAGCGGAGCCGCGCACGTTGGGTCGGATAACGGCCGCATCGAGGTGGTCGATCCACAGCTGGTAGGTGCTGGAGAAACCGGGGCGCGACTGGCTCTCGGGCCCGCCGTGGATCTGGATGATGACCGGATGCGGGCCGTCCCCCTTCGGGCGGTAGACGAAGGCCGGGATTTCGCGCGGCTGGCCGTCGACTTCGTCGAAGGTCGGGTAGTGAACCAGCTCCGGCATGACGAACTGCTCGGTGTCGAGACCGCCGACTTCGCTGTAGGTCCAGCGCGTAAGCTCGGCACTGTCCCAATCCATGACGTGAACATCGCTGGGCGAGCGCGGATTGTTGACCACCACCGCCAGGGACTCGTCGTCCTCGCTGAACGATGCGCCGTAGATCAGGCCTTCGGGGATGGTATCGATGCGTTGGTAGGAATCGTCGGCGGGATCGAAGCGATACATGCGGCTGATGCCGTCCTCGTTGGTGACGAACACGCCCGCATCACCGGCGTGATTGAGTTCCAGGCCCTGCACCGACCAGGGGATGTCGCCGGTAATCACGCGCGCCTCGCCCTCCGGATCGAGTGGGCGCCAGGCCAGCTGGGCGAACTCGCCCCGGGCGTCGGTGCTGAAATAGATTCCCTCGTCTTCTGCATCGAAACCGAAGGGCAGGTTGCGCGAGGGGTTGTCGTCGCTGCCGGCAATGCGCGTGAGTTCGCCGGATTCGAGGTCCAGCACGTGAATGCGCGAGTCGTTGACGCTGATGTACTGGACGATCAGCAGCTTGCCGCTGTCGGCGGAGAACTCGACCGGGCCCCACCAGCTGCCGTCGGGCGCCTCGAGCACGAGTTCGGCTTCGCGCCCGTCCTCGAAGTCGAACATCCAGATATCGTTGGAGCGGCCATTGCGACGTGTGGACTGAAAAGCGAGATAGCGACCGCCTTCGGACCACTCGAGGGCGCCGTTGCGCGATTCACCGTCGCTGATCATCTCGCGGCTGCCGTCTTGCGGGTCGAACAGGTAGATCTGGTCGAACTCGCTGCCGCCGGTGTCCATCAGGAAGGCCATCGTGTTGCTGCCCGGCCTCCGGGCGGCGCCGCCGACGGGCTCGTCGTACCAGGTCAGCTGGTGACGGGCGCCGCCAGGCTGGTCGACGCGATGGATCTGGCTGACCTCGGCGAAGCGCGTGGAGATGTAAATGCTCTCGCCGTCGGCGCTCCAGTCAACCAGGCCGGCCGAGCGGGTGTTCTGGTACTGCGTCAGGGCCTCGCTGATCGATTCGGGAATCTCGGGCACGTCCTCGAGCACGACGTTGCCGGAGTTGGCTGTACGGCGGTCGACCTCGGCCGTGGCCGAGGCGGCCGCCAGCACGAACAGGATGGGCAGGATCAACAGACGATGCATTGGAATTCTCGACACATTGGGAATTCCGGTGAGTATATCGGCTGCCCGGGCCCGTCGCGTGAGTAACCTACTCCTCGAGCTGCTTGCGCACCAGTGTCAGCCCGTCGCCGATCGGCACCAGGGAGACATCGATTTCCTCGCGTTCGCGCAGGTATTCGTTGAAGGCGCGAATCGCCTCGGTGTCCTCGTCGTCTTCCGCGGAATCGACCACCTTGCCGTCCCACAGCGTGTTGTCGATCATGATCAGCCCGCCCGGGCGGACCAGCTCGTGGCAGCGCTCGAAATAGTCGATGTAGCCGGTCTTGTCGGCGTCGATGAAGGCCAGGTCGAAGGTGTCTTCGCAGCCCGAGACCAGCAGTTCCTCGAGCGTCTTCAGGGCCGGGCGCAGCTCCAGCAGGATTCGGTCCGCCAAACCGGCCTTCTGCCAATAGCGCCGGGCAATATCGGTCCATTCCTTGCTGACATCACAGGCGATCGTGCGGCCGTCCTCGGGCATGGCCAGCGTGACCGCCAGCGCGCTGTAGCCGGTGAAGGTGCCGACCTCGATGTAGCGCTTGGCGCCGACCAGGCGCGCCATCAGCGCCATGAACTGCCCCTGCTCGGGCGCGATCTGCATGTTGCGCTCCTCGAGCTGCGCGGTTTCCTCGCGCAGTTCGGCAAGCAGCGGATGTTCGCGCAGTGAGTGATCCAGGACGTAGCGCTGGAGTTCGTCGTTGAGGCCGATGGATTGATTGGACATGAGTCTCTAGCCGTTCGGTTTGCGATCGAAAGTGGCCGTGACATGGTCACGCAGGTTGCGCAGGTCCCGCTCGAGCAGTTGCCACTCGTTCTCGAGGGCCGCCTCGCGCGATGCCAACAGACGATCAGAACTGGCGACGATCGGCGCAGCATTCAAGCCTGCCGTCGAAGGCGCTTCATCTTCGACCGTGGCCGGTCGCCAGAGCATCCATGTCGACACCAATACCGCCACGGTGGCGACCGCACCGGCCAGCACCGGCCGCCCGAACGTGGGTCGCGCCGGCTGTCGAACGGACCCTCGCAGGCGTGCAGCCACGCGATGACGGACATGCGGTGGACAGTTTGCCTGCAGCTGCAAGGCTTCGTCACGGAGCTGGGCTTCGAGTTCCTGTCTATTCATTCGAGACAACCTCCTCCGACAGCCAGTCGGCGGCATCGATCGATTCGGCCAGGCGACGGCGCGCCCGGTGCAGCGTCACCTTCACCCAGGCTACGGAACGGCCGACAATCCGGGCAACTTCCTTCGTCGTGCGGTCTTCGGCATAGAACAGCCAAAGCACGTCGAACCACTCCGATGGTAGCAGCTCGCGCGCCAGCGCCCAGATGCTGGCGCGCTGCTGGCCGCTGTGCGTCACTTCTTCCGGCCCCGGCGTTGGGTTGCCCGGCAATGCCGGCAGCTCGCCGTGCCCCCGGGTCCGCCGCGAAGCCTGGCGCCGGGCGATGGTATAGAGCCAGGTGGAGAACCGCCAGCGCTCGCGATAGCCGCCCAGGTGCTGCCAGGCGGCCAGGAAGCTGTCCTGCACGATGTCCTCTGCGTCTGCCCGGGACGCTCCGCGAACCAGCACGAAACGATACAGCCGGTCCTGGTAGGCGCGCATCAGCTGGTCGAATGCTTCCAGCGAGCCCGCACGGGCTCGCCGGACAAGATCGCGTTCGAGATCGGGGCTCACGCTCGCTCCGGCGCCGCTCAGTCGAGCAGGCCCATCAACTCTTGCGAACTGACCTGGACCGACAGGCTCACGCGTTCGCCCTCACGCTGCGTCTGCAGTGTGGAAACGAAAGCGAGGTCCGGTTCTTCCCCGGACAGGGCCTGCAGACCGATCACGCCCTGGACGATGTTCTGCAGCGCCTGTGCCTGGGCCTCATCGACGGCGATCAGTTCAACTTTGACGTCGTAGCTGCCTTCGGCGTCGGCCAGGGCGAACCCGGCGCGGCGGATATTGCGCATGACCTGTGAGTCCCACTTGCCGTGGCCGGCGCCGATGGACGCCGTATCGACCGCACCCGAGACCAGCGGGTTCGCCCGGACAACCAGCAGCTCGGAGGCGGTCGGGCGCTGGAATCGCTCGCCGGCGAGGAAGTCGTCGAGCAAGGAGCGGCTGGAAGTCACGAAGGCCGCGGCGTCGTCACCGAAGGCCAGGAACAGCGAGCCGTCGTCGAACTCGAGATTGAACTCGTCGGTCAGCTCCTCGTTGGAACCGACCGCATAGGCCTCGCCATCGGCAATGTCGGTCAGCGGCTCGGCCGCCAGCCGCTCGATCAGGCGCTCGCGCATGTCGGAATCCATGCGGCCATCGAGCACGATGCCCAGGCCATCGGAGCTGTCGCTGGCCCCGAATACGGTGACGGCGTCGAAATCGTCGACACTGCCCTGGCCGAACTCTTCCTCGAGATCGTCGATCACCTCTCTTTGCAGCCAGCCGTACAAGGCGCCGTCATCGGACGCGTCGCGCATGGCCGCCAGGTTGACCTGGACGAACCAGCGGCTGCCGTCTCCGAGCGTGTCGTCGGCGGCAGGAGTCGTGAGCGGCAGCAGGAGAAGGGTCAGGAGAATGCATCGGAACATGGGGACTTGCCTCGCAGTGACGTGGGTTTGTACCCCTTTGTAGCGCCGGATCGGGGTTTCGGTTACAGACCCGTCGAGTATGCTGGTCTGCCCCCGAAACGACATGAGGCACAAGTCATGGACGAGTTCATGCAGGCCGCCATCGCCGAAGCCCGACAGGGCCTCACCGAGGGCGGAATCCCCATCGGTTCGGTGCTGGTCCACGACGGACGCATCATCGGGCGAGGCCACAATCGCCGGGTGCAGTCGGGCAGCGTGGTGCTGCACGGAGAGATGGACGCGCTGGAAAACGCCGGCAGGCAGCCGGCGAGCGTCTATCGCCAGAGCACGCTCTACACCACGCTCTCGCCCTGCCCCATGTGTTCGGGCGCAATCCTGCTCTACGGTATTCCGCGCGTCGTGATCGGCGAGAACCGGACCTTCACGGGCCACGAGGACCACTTGCGCGCGAACGGCGTGGCGCTGTCGGTACTCGACGACCCCGACTGCATCGCCCTGATGGAGCGGTTCATCGCCGACTCCCCCGAACTATGGAACGAGGATATCGGCGATTAGGGAAACTCTGAGCAACTCCGCGCGGAGGCTCCCTAAGCGCCCGCGTCCGCGAAAGCCTGGCGGGTGAAATTCACCGGCTCGCCCTCGCTGACCAGCACGTTGTCCTCGATGCGAATGCCGCCGAAGGACTTCAGGCGCTCGACCGCCTGCCAGTCGATCCTCGAGGCGTGTTCGCCAGCGCGCAGCTTGTCGAGAAACGCCGGAATGAAATACAGCCCCGGTTCGACGGTCACGACATTGCCGGGTTCGAGCTCGCGCGTCAGGCGCAGGGCCGGGTAGCGCTCCGGCGGCGGAAGGTCCATGCCGCGATCGTCCTTGAGACCGGCCACGTCGTGCACCTGGGCGCCGATGTAGTGGCCCAGGCCGTGCGGCAGGAAATGCGCGCTCACGCCCGTTTCAACCTGCTCTTCGGGCGGCATGCGAACGATGCCGGCCTGCTCGAGCACGGCGGCGACGGCGCGGTGGGCCTCCACGTGCAGGTCGACGAAGCTGCGCCCGGCCCGGACCTGATCGACCAGGCGGCGCTGGGCGGCGTCCATGGCCTCGATCAGGTCACCGAACTCGCGGTATTCCTCCAGCGTCCAGGTGCGGGTGATGTCGGCCGCATAGCCGCGCCAGTCAGCCCCGGCATCGAGCAGGAAACTGCGGACCGGGTCCGGCCTGGTGGGTGAGCGATGCTGGTAGTGCAGGACGGCGCCGTGATCATTGACGGCGACGATGCTGTTGTACGGCAGCGTGTCCTGGTCCTCGCCCATGGCGGCCAGGTAGGCGAGATGGATATCGAGTTCGCTCTTGCCGGCACGGAAGGCCTCCGACGCCGCCAGGTGACCGGCGGCGGCCAGGCGGTTGGCGCGCTCGAGGCAATCGCGCTCCCAGGCCGTCTTGCGCGTACGCATCTCGTCGAGACGCCACATCAACTCGGGCGGATTGAGGTCGGCGCCGTCGAGCAGCTCGCCCAGGGCACGCTCGTCGCCGATGACGGCCAGCGCACGCTGCTGGCGAAAACGCGCGTGCCAGTCGGCCGGCGAACGCACGACCTCGACATCCAGGCTGCCGGTCAGCCAGTCGCCCGGCGGTTCCGGCGGCATGTGCCAGAAATCGTCGGGCTGGCAGAACCACAGTTTCGGCTGCTGGCCCGGGCGCAGTTCGAGCAGGCTGTCGACCGCAAACGGCCGGGGCACCAGGGCCACGAAGGGGCCGTGCGCGCGAAACGGCGGATGCTGATCATCGAACAGTCGGTTCTCCGGGCGGCCGGAGTGGATCAGCAGCCCGTCGTAGCCGAGCTCGGTGAGAATCTCGTCGATTTCCTCGCGTCGGTGTTCGATGTGACGGGCGTAGAGCAGCGCTTCCGGGTTGGGCATGGGGTTCGGGCCTCGATCAGTTAGAATTCCATGCTTGTCATTCTAGCGCCAGACCGCCAATTCATTAACCGATGGCCATCCAGATCTACAACACGCTCACCCGGCAGAAAGAGGATTTCGTCCCGCTCGACCCCGAACGGGTGACCCTGTACGCCTGCGGACCGACGGTGTACAACTATGCGCACATCGGCAACGCCCGGCCGGCGGTCATCTTCGACCTGTTCTACCGCGTGCTCTCGCGGCGCTATCGGCAGGTCGTCTACGCGCGCAATATCACCGACGTCGACGACAAGATCAACAAGGCCGCAGCCGAACAGGGCGTGCCGATCGACACGATCACCCGGAAGTTTGCCGATATCTACCATGAGGACATGGCCGCCCTGGGCGTGGGCCGGCCGACGGTGGAGCCGCGGGCGACCGACCACATCGGCGAAATCATTGCCATGATCGAGCGCCTGGTCGACAAGGGCTGCGCCTATGCCGCCGAGGGCCACGTGCTGTTCAGCATCGAGAGCGCGGCCGACTACGGCGAGCTGTCGCGGCGTGACATGCGCGAGATGGTCGCCGGCGCGCGCGTGGAAGTCGCGCCCTACAAGAAGCACCCGGGCGATTTCGTGCTCTGGAAGCCGTCCGACGAAGACCAGCCGGGCTGGGACAGCCCCTGGGGCCGCGGCCGGCCGGGCTGGCACATCGAGTGCTCGGCCATGAGCGCGGCTCACCTGGGCGAGATGATCGACGTCCATGCCGGCGGCCAGGACCTGATCTTCCCCCACCACGAGAACGAGATCGCCCAGAGCCGCTGCGCCCACGGCACCGACCGCTTCGCTCGCTACTGGATGCACAACGGCTTCGTCACGGTCGAAAAGCGCAAGATGTCGAAGTCGCTGGGCAACACGCTCATCGTCCACGAGCTGCTCGAGCAATGGTCCGGCGAGGTACTGCGCTACCTGCTGCTGTCGGCCCACTACCGCCAGCCCCTGGACTGGTCGGAGTCCGCGCTCGAGCAGGCCCGCAACACGCTCGACCGGCTCTACGGCCTGCTGCGCGACCATCCGCCGGCCGCCAACGATCTCGAGCCCGATCCGGCCGTGATCGCCGCTCTGGAAGACGACCTGAACACGCCGACCGCCCTGGCCGAGGTCAACAGCCTGGCGCGCCGACTGTCCTCGGCCGCCGCCGAAGAGCAGCCCGGCCTGGCCGCGCGCCTGAAGGCTTCGGCCGGCCTGCTCGGCCTGCTCCGGGCCGACCCGGAAGGCTGGTTCAAGTCGCGCCCGGGCACCGACACGGTCGACGCCACCCAGATCGAGGGCCTGATCGAGCAGCGCAACGCCGCACGCAAATCGCGCGACTTCGCCACCGCCGATCGCATTCGCGACGAACTGGCCGAGCGCGGCATCGAACTCGAGGACGGTCCGGAGGGAACCCGGTGGAAACTGACCTCATGAGCATCGAGTCCGCACAGCGCGAAATCGTCGAGGACTTCGCCCTGTTCGATGACTGGATGGACCGCTACCAGTACCTGATCGACCTGGGCCGGACACTGCCCCCGCTCGATCCGGCAGAGATGACCGACGACCGCCTGCTGGCCGGGTGCCAGTCTCAGGTCTGGCTGATCGCCGAGGGCGACGCCGACCGGCTGATTTTCCGCGCCAACTCCGACGCCGCCATCGTCTCGGGCCTGATCGCCCTGCTGCTGAAGGTCTACTCGGACCGCAGCGCACGCGAGATCCTCGACTCCGAGCCGCATTTCGTCGCCGAGATCGGCCTGAGCGAACACCTCTCGCCGACGCGGGCCAACGGGCTCAACGCCATGCTGAGCGAGATTCGGCGCCAGGCGGAGCTGGCCCTTTAGATCAGGGGCGTGTCCCCGACGGACGACATCTTTGTTTGCGCCACTCGGTGCTCACATGTGATCCCCACCTGATTGGAGCGCCGTTGTACTCGGGGGCATCACGCGTTGGGGCGTGGGGTGGGTTGGGATCACCGGTCGCCGTGGTGGCCTCGACAAGTCAACTGCGGTTTCGCCCGGCCTGCTTCGCAGGCACTTTCGGCGAGTACCTTTTTCCCAAAGCGAAAAAAGGTACGAAAGAGCGCTTTTCAAAGTCAAAGTCCCACGATCCGGGGTTTCAGGACTGGAACCGGGAGGGGGCTGGCCCCTTCGCGGAGCGGGCTTCGCGAAGACTCGGTCGGAGGATCCGGTGGCACTAGCGGGAATGGGACGAAGCCCGCACGAGAACGGCACGGCTTCGAAGGTGGCGCGCTGCGCGCGCGGGGGCTTGATCCAGGCGCGTAGGATGCGTGGAGGCCCGTAGGGCCGTAACGCATCGGCCGATGCGTTGC